>DASUCV010000010.1 GCA_036275915.1 Candidatus Polarisedimenticolaceae bacterium
CGGTGCCGGGCTCGAACGACGGGTCTTGGATGTAGGTGTCGTCGGTGCCGGGCTCGAACGACGGGTCTTGGATGTAGGTGTCGTCGGTGCCGGGCTCGAACGACGGATCCTGGATGTAGGTGTCGTCGGTGCTGGGATCGAACGACGGATCCTGGATGTAGGTGTCGTCGGTGCTGGGATCGAACGACGGATCCTGGGTGTAGGTGTCGTCAGTGCCAGGCCCGAACGACGGATCCTCGATCCCCGACTCGTCAACCCCGTTCCCGGTTTCCAGGCTCGGGCTAGTGTCCGTCGTGGCCGAGTATGTATCCGCGCTCGGGGGCTGAGCCGCGTTGTTCACTTCGGGCCGCGAGTTCGCCGAATTCGAGTTAGTGTCGGTCGACTGCGAACCGAAGATCTCGTCAACTGCGCTCCCGATTGCCCCGGCGGTCGCGCCGCCGAGAGCGCCAAGGGCTGCGCCTGGACCAGTGGCAGCACCGGCGACCCCGCCGGAGACTGCTCCAGCCACCAGGGCGCCGGCACGTCGTTCCGCCGATTCAACGAGCTCGTTCGTGATGCTGGGCTCGCCGGCCTCGTCGCGCGGACCGGTGGAGGATCCATCTCCAACAACCTCGTTGATCGCACCTTCGATGGTCCCGCCCGCGGCCCCGCCGAGCGCACCCAAGCCCGCACCCTCCGGGCCCGCGGGGGCGCCACCGATCGCCCCTGACACCGCGCCTCCGACGAGGTCCCCCGCGCGTCGCGCGGCGGAATCCGCCAGCTCGCCCATGAGACTCGGGCTGGAGTCCGGATTCTTGGCGGCGTCGGTAGTGGCATGATCGCCATCGACGATCTCTTTCGCGGCGCCGCCGACGACCCCGCCGACCGCGCCCGCGACCGCGTCTCCGGCCCTCTCTGTCGCTGCCTTCGCAGTCGACCCCATCGCGCCCGCGATTGCACCGTCGATGAAGTCGCCGATCCTCCGACCCGCCGAGTCGATGAATTCCTCGACAAAGCTCGGGCTGACGTCCGACGACTCCGTGGCGTCCGCCGACGGGGTGCTCTGGGCATTGCCCGTCGAGCTCTGGTCGCTCGATCCGGCGTATGCCAGCAAGCTCGCAGTCAGGACAACCCATCCAATTCGCAACATTTTCGCTTTCATGACGTTCGCTCCCTTTTCATTGGCTCTGACCGGGCCATCCGGCTGAGCTCAGGGGGGAGTCGCGACGTCCCAGCGAACGCTGCGAAAAAACTTGCCACTGAATCGGGGTCAAGCGGTGGAGACGAATTGACCTGGCGCTTCGAAGCAGGTGAGGGCTGTCTCCAAGAACGGGGCTCCGCGAACCCGCGCGCCCGGACGGAGGCATCGCAGACGCCTCGTCGAGCCAAAGGCTCTCCTCAAACGCCAGCTCGAGCGGGTGGTCGATTGCCCCTACGGCTGTCGTCGCATGACGTTTTTCGCGGTTGCCCGCTCGAACGGCAAGCCGGCCTCGGCGACAGGCACTAGTGCGCTTCTTCTACTCCAGCCCCGCCACCAGCATCTCCTTTGGATAGCGCACCGTGTACGCGAGCACCACGTCCTTCTTCTCGTGCGGTGCCAGATTCAGCTTCCACAGGAGCACGCCGGGCCGCGACGCGCTCGGCTTGTGATCAGGCGTCGTCGTCTTCGCGATGTCGACGACGACGCGCTCGTCCTCGGAGACCGGTACGCGGTCTTCGACGATCACGGTGACGTCGCGGTCGCGGAGATTCTCGACGCTCGTCTTGTAGGCGTAGGCGATCTGGTGCGTCTTGCCGGTGAGCCCTTCGGTGGTGTGGTCTTGCGGCTGCTTCACGCGGTCGACCTTGATGCGGTTGTCGCGGCCGAACGGCACGGTCAGCTCGGCGCCGGGCGCGGTCTCGGGGAGCGCGTACACGCCGAGATAAGCGCCGCCGGCCAACACGCGCATCGCTCCCGAGAGGAGCGGGTACTGCTGCGGCGCGCGCACGACCGAGGTCAAGAACGCCGCGGGCTCGATCGCAGGCGCGATGCGATACGAGACGGCGCCGGCCAGCTCCTCCTGCCGCAGCACGACGCGATGATCGGCGTTGTCCGCGGGGACGTCGGAGCGGCCGGGGACTTCGAAAGCGACGTTGTAGGCGGAGCGGACGAGCCCGGCTTCTGCGATCGTGGTCGGCATCGGTGGCGGCGGGACTCCAGGCCCGTCCGGGTCCTGGACGCCGGGTGCCAAGCCGATCACGTTCTGATAGTACCGGCCGGCGACGGGAAGGCCCGCTACGAAGTCGGAGTTGAACTTCGCCTTCGTCGCATTGTCCAAGGTGCCGGCAACGACCTTCGGCTCGTAAGGCCTGAGCAGTCGCGACATCATCTCCGGCGGCGCGACACCGCGTGCCGGCGCCGCGGTCGAGAGGCGCAGCGCGACGCCGGGCCAGCTCTCGCCGGTGCCCTGGCGCACGACCGCTTCGGAGACGAGTCCGACCTCGCCGGTCGCCGGATCGAGCGTCGCACGGTATGCGGGCGACCACGACGCTCCGGTGACGAGGTAGGCGAGGCGCAGGGTGATCGAGCCCGCCTGCTTCGTCTCGAGCTCCGCGGCGGCGACGCGCGATTCGATCGAGCGGCTTCCGGGCCCCGCGGCCGCCTTCGCGCGCGCGACTTCGAGCTCGCGATTCAGCTTGTCCTTCGCCTGCTCGCGCGCGAGGTCCTGATCGGCGAGGTCGGCGAGCTTCTTGGCGAGCAGATCGTAAGTGGCGCCGATCGACGCGGGGTCGCTCTTGCCGGCGCCGATGTTCCCCGACTCGCGCTCGGCGGCGGTCGCGCGGAGCGACTTCAGGAACTCGCGGAGATCGTTCGCGACCCGCTCCTGTGACGCGAGCTTCGCCAGCTCACCCTCGAGGCGCTTCACCTCGTCGCGGAGCGCCTGAAGCTCGGGGGTGTCCGTCGGAGTTTCCGCGTGTCGCCGGATCGTCACGGCGCCAAGGAGCGCCGGCACACCTTTGGCGTTGACGCGGAGCGAGTCATTCTCGGCGTTGAGCGGAATGTCGTTGAATTCGACGGTGGAGGCGCCCGACGGCAGCTCGAGCGTCGCCTCGCGGACGACCTCGGCGCGGTCGGGATAGACGGTCACCTCGACGATGCGGGCGTTCTTCGCGGACAGCGTCGCGGCGGATGCGGCGAGCGGGAGGACGAGGGCAGCGAGCAGGGCGACGACGGTTCGACGGGTTTGTCTCGTGGTCATGGCGGGATCCTCCGATGATGAGTAAGACGCTGCACCCGATCGATGAGACCGGGGAACTCGGGACGAGTTCCGTGCTGCATCGGAGGATGCGGGGTGGAAACCGCAGTAAGAGGGGACAGCTTCCGAAACTCGAAGTCTTGAGTTTCGGAAGCTGTCCCCTCTTGGCTTAGAGCCCTCTCGCCACCAGCACGCGCATCTCCTTCGCGCGCGCCGTGAGCCAGTCCTCGTCGACGGTGTTCTTCGACTCGAAGCCGTCGAAGCGGAGGAGGCCGTCGTGCGCGTCGAGCGTGACGAAACGGCGGGCGGGGTCGATGGCGATGCGGTCGATCCCCTCGGAGGCGCGGCAGAGCGGGGCGTCGACGAGGATGGCGCCGTCCATGACGACCTTGAGGTCGACGAACGACGAGGCGCCGCCCTCGCCGTGCCCGGCGGGCGGGTAGACGACGATCGTGGTCGTGATCTCGTGCGTGCCCGCGTGCTCGATCTTCGTGATCGTGCGCAGCGTGTTCGCCTCGAGAACGTAGAGGCCCTGTTTCTCGAGCGTCGCGGCGCGCGCGGGAAGCTCTGAGTTCCGCTCCATGAAGCCGGTCGTGATCTGGATCTGGCCGGCGCTCTTCATGTAGCGGTACTCGAGGTACGGCGCGTCCTCGGCTAAGGCGAGACCGGCGACGGCGCAGCACGCGAGGATGGCGAGAGCGATTCCGGCGACGCGGCGGGTCGCGCGCATCAGGCCGCCCTCTCGCCGGCCTCGACGAACGCTTGAAGCGTGCGGCGCACCGCATCGTTGACGCCGGTGAACTTCACGCCCACGCCGCCGATCTTCTTCCACGAAGGCTCCTGGACGCGCACGACCTCGGCTTCGAGGAAGACGAGGAGATCGCCGCGGAGGCGCAGGTGCAGCTCGAGGCGCTCGCCCGGGTCGGGCGCGGGGCCGGCGGTTTCGAGGAATGCGCCGCTGGTGCTGAGGTTGACGATGCGCATCGCGTTGTCGGGGCCCTGCGACATCGCGGTGCCGATCCAGTCGAAGTGCCGGCGGCGCGCGGCCTGGCCGGGCAGGAGCACTTCCGGGCGCTTCGAGCCCGTGCGCAGGATGGCGTTGCCGATCTCCGCGCACGCCGGCGCGAGCACCGCGCGCGCGTTGCCGTTCGTGTGTTGCGGGAACGTCGCGAAGATCAGGCCGGCGAGATCGGAGGGCAGCTCGATGCCGGAGTCGGGGCAGATGAGGAACGTCCGGTCGTGGCCGAGGTGCGCCAAGAAGAGGCCGGCTTCGACGAGGAGGTTGCCGGCGGGGACGTTGCGCTGCTGGCCGGCCTGACCCGCGGGCGCTTCGGGGGTCAGGAGGAGCACGGCGTAGTCGAACTCCTTGAGCTTGCGCTCGAGGACGTCGATCAGCGTGCCGCCGGGCCGGAAGGCCCCTTGATTCCAGACCGTCGAGACGATCGAGCCGGCGAGGTTCGCCTGGATCGCTTCGGCGAGAGGCACGCTCTCGGTCGACGATCCGATGAAAAGTCGCGGCAGGCCGGTCGTGACGCCAAGATTCTTCATCGCAAGTCCCCCCGACGACGGAAACGAAATTCGTTGTCTCAAGCTAAGTTCCGAGGGAGGGGGAGGCAATGGTCCTCGACCATCAGGCGCGCCGGCCTCTCATGAAATGCTCGCCGCTCCGCGAGGCCGAGCCCGGAAAAGTTCAAATACTGGCCGTTCGGGAGCAGCCCGGCGGTTGACACCCTCGCGCGCGGGTCCTACAACAGTCGCGTCCGCACGGCGCCTGGCGACGGGCCGGCGCCGATTCACCGCCGGGAGCGTAACGCCTCGGCGAGAGGAGCGAGCCATGCACCACCAGTGTCACTCCCCCTATCAACGTTGGTATCAGGACTCGTGGCGCCACGACGCCGGCTTCGAGGCCGGCTTCGGCGTGCGGCGGCCCCTCCGGTTCCTCGCGTACAAGCTGGAGCTCGACGAAGCGCAGATGACGCGCCTCGCGCAGGTGCTCGATCAGCTCAAGACCGATCGTGCGCAGGCGGCGGTCGACGACCGGCGGACGCTGAGCGCGTTTGCCGAGGCCGCCGAGCAAGAGGGGTTCGACGAGGCGAAGGCGCGTGACGGCGCCGCGGTTCGTGTCAAGAGCGCGGAGGCGTTGGCGAAGAGCGTGGTGACGGCGCTCGGCCAGATCCACGCGATGCTGCGGCCGGAGCAGCGGGCGCGGTTCGCTTACATGATCCGGACGGGCGCGCTGCAGCTTTGATGGTGAGGTGCCGCGTACCACCCGCGGTACGTTTCGTACCATCGGTGGTACGCGGCACTCTCGGCTTCATCGAGAAAAGTCAGTTCACCCCGCCGCCGCCGTAGGGAACGCAGCCGGTGGCGCCGAAGCAGCTCGCGACGCACATGTTCGCGTAGATCTTCCCGCCCTTGCAGATGACGGGCGCGTCGAGCGGCGCACACTCGCAGATGAGGCGCGCGTGGGACGGCGGTGTCGCGAGCGCGAGGACGCCGGCGAGCGCGGCGATGCCGATGGCCGTTCCGATTCCTGCACGAACGAATCTCTTCATGGTGATTCCTCCTGGGTGAGAACGTTCCGGCGGAGCTTACTCCCATTGGGCGGAAGCCCCGCCACGGAACGAGTGCACTGAGAGCTAAGGCGCCTTCGTGTCCGCGTCGTCGGGAACGACCTTCCACGAGGGGTCGGGGTCGAAGCGGTCCATCGCCTTGAACGCGTCGAGCGTTTTCGGCCCGAGGTCCTTCTCGTACACGACACCGTCCTGGCTCACGATGAAGCTCTTCACGCCGGTGACGGCGTGCTCGGCCGGCGCGGCGACGAGCGCGAAGCCGCCGATCATGATGCCCTTCACGACGTAGTCCAACGTGCCGAGCGGCGCGTGCTTGCCCTGCCCCTTGAGAATCTTGAAGAAGTACCCGTGGTACGGCTCGGTCTTGCTCGAGTAACCCTCTTCGATCGCTTGCGCGATCTTCTCGCCGATCGGCCCACGCCACGTGCCGTCGGGGTCGCGCCACGCGAGACCGTCTTCCTTGTCCGCGGTGCCGACGACGCGCTGCGCGTATTGCACGACCTTCGATCCGCCGCGAGGCTCGGACGCGTACTCTTCCTGCGCCTCGACGTAGCCGCGGCAGACCTCGATCGCGTCGAGCTCGTTGCGGCCGACGCGGCGGTAGAGGATCTCCTTCTTTCCGGCGACCGTGTCGAACCGCCAACCGCTCGCCTGTTTGACGACGGGAATCGGCATCGGCCAATCCTGCTCGCCGATGACGATGGTGGCGCGGCTCGCGTTCTTCGGGTCGGGAGTGATGCCGAGCTTCACTCTGGCCTGCTTGGCGAACTCCGCCGCCTGGTTCTTGTCCATGACGGCGTCGCCGCTGCCGACGAGATCCTTCCCTTCCGGCCCGAGGATCTCCATCAGCGCGGGAACGTCGTCCTTCTCGGCTGCGGTGACGAGAGCATCGGCCGCGGCCTGCGCGGTCGGGAACGAGCGCTGCTTGACCGGAGCCGGAGCGGTGGTCGCGCCCGGCGCGGCGAGAGCCGCCGCAGCGACGAGGAAGGCGAGCGCGACCACGGTCAACGTTCTCATCGGCGTCGCCCTCCGCCGCCACCGCCGCGGGAGCCGCCGAAGCTCGACGAGCCGCGCGCGCTGCTGGCGCGGCTGCCGCTTCCGTTGAAGCCGCCGGAGTAGCCGCCGCCCAGGCCGCCCGCACCGCGCGAGGCGCCGCCGCCGATGTCGCGGCTGCCGACGCTGTTCGCGCCGCTCGGCCGGTTGAACGATCGATTGCCGCCGCCTCCGGCGCCGGCCCCCGGCGAGCGGTTTCCCGCGCCGGCGCCCGCGCCGCCCGATCGGCCGAGCTGCTGCTGCGCGCTCGCCATGCGATTCGACGACGAAGGCCCCTGGCCGCGCGCCTGGCCGCCGAACTTGTTGGCGGTCCCGCGATCGCCGTACGGCGTTCCCCCGCGGTGCGAGGGGTTGTGATTCCACTTGCCGCCGTTGCCGACGTTACCGTTCCCTCGGCCGCCGAGGTTGCCGTTCCCGCGGTTGCCGGCGTTGCCGTTGTGGTGGTTCACCCGATTGAAATTGTTGTTCACGTTGATGTTGATGTTGCTGCTTCCGCCCCAGTGGCAGCCGCCCCACATCCCGCCCCAGAACGCGCCCCACATGAAGCCGACGCCGAACGAGACGAATGCGGCGCCCGGGTAGTAATAGGGATAGTAGATCGGCGGGTACGGGTAGACGGGCGGGCCCCAGATGACGACCGGGTCGTACGCAGGGACGTAGACGATCTGCGGATTCGCGGGCTGGATGACGATGACCTGCTGGCTCTCGACGGTCTGGGTCTCGACCTTCTGCTGCTCGCCGGACTTCAGCGTGCCCTTGTCGACCGCCTTCTTCCGCATGCGCTGGACCGCGTCCATGACGTCCGATTCCTGCGCGAGCACCGCGTTGCCGAGCTGAAGCGTCCACTGGATGTCGTCGGACAGACGCTTGACCGCCTCGGGGAACGCGGCCATCGATTGCACCGACGCGTCCCACGGCTGCTGCGCGACCGCATCGACGAGCGCCTTGTCCTTGAGGCCCTTGTTCTTCGCGAGCCACTGCTGGAGCTGGACCATCTCGAGCGGATAGGTCGACGCCGCCAGTGTCTGCGCGAGGAGCGCATCGGGGTAAAGCGCGATCGGCGCGACGAGCGAGTCGAGCTGGTCGGCCGGAAGCTTCACGGCAGCGGGGGGAGCTGCGTCCGCCGGAGGCGGCTGCTGCGCAAAGACGGCGAAAGGCTCGAGGACGAGCAACGACGCGCAGAGATAAGCAGTCGACTTGCGAATCACCGGGAAGCTCATTCGTCGCGCCTCGCGCACGGAGCTTACACCAGGGTCTAGCGGGCAGCGAGGATCGCGACGGCGACGATCGCTGCCATGAAGAGGAAGAGCGCGATGAGCGCCTTCGGATTCCCGAAATTGATCGTGTAACCGAGGCCGAAGCGCTTCTCGACGAGCCACGCCGGGTCTTCGCGGTTGACGTAGATCACACCGCCCCACCAGCGGCGATTGTCGGCGAGGCCGTCGGCCAGCGGCGCCGCGGTCGCCCCTTCGAGGCGTGAGCCGCCCTGGCCGTAACGCGCAAACAGATAGATGACGCCGCCGAACGTCCACGCGAGGATCGCGAATACCCAGAGGATGAACGAGGACGGGAGGCCCGGCGCTTGACCCTGCGCGACGCGCAGCGCGAGCGCCGAGATCGACCCCAGCATCGCGACGAGGATGAACGTCAGCCCCGCGAGGAACCGCGCGAGCGCCCTACGGAAACGCGCTTGCGCGACGATCGACACGCCCGCATCGCCGGCGCGAACGGCGGGGCGCGTGCGCGCGATCAGGACCGCGATACCGCCGACGAAGAGTCCGAGCAGTCCCGTCAGCAGCGGCACCGCGTAAACCGAGCCGAAAGACTTCGGCGCGAAGCCGTCGGGTGTGCCCGCCGCGTTGAAGTGGATCGGGATCCGGTCGGGGAGCGCGTCGTATCGCGACGCCGCGTCGGCGACGAGCCACACGCTCACCGCGATCGACGCGGCGACGGCGACCCACGGGAGAACGGTGCCGGCGTGCGCGATCGCGATCTCGGGCGGAGGCGGAGGAGCGGCGGCCTGCGCGAGCGCACGGGCGGCCCGGTACGCCCTCACATAAAGGAAGGCGCCGATCGCGAGGAGCGCCAGCTCCGGAGCGATCGCGGCGACGGGGTGCACGGACTTCATCGCGAGGACGGCGGCGGCTGCAACGCACGCGATCGTGGCGGCCGTCATCCCCAGCGACCACTCGCGCCGGATCGCGTGAGCCGCTTCGCCGTCGTGTGCGGCCTCACCGACGTAGACGCCGAAGAGCAAGCCGCGGCGCGTGATCCGCGGGACGAGGATCGCGACGACGCCGAGCAGCGCGGTCTCGGCGACGAAGATCCACGCAAGCGGAGGTGCGGCCACTAGCCCTTGCGCAGCTCGCTCGCCGGCAGGTCTTCAGGGAGCGGCGTCTCGAGCGGCGGCTTCCCTTCCTTCGCATCCCACGACACGAACGCGGTGCCGTCCTTCCCGACGTGCTCGTTCTGTCCGCCCATTGCGAGGACGACGCAGCGCCCCGGTCCGCGGTTGACGAGCTGACGCTTCACGTCGGGCGCGACGCGCGCGATCTCGCCCTTCGTCATGTCGCGCTCGGCGCCATCGACGACGAGCGACAGCGTCCCTTCGAGCACGAGGTACACCTCTTCTTGGGTCGCGTGCTTGTGAATGCGGCCGCGATTGCCCGGTTGAAGGCGGATGAGGTTGATGCCGAAGCTCGTGATCCCCAGCTCCTGCGCGAGCCGCTGAAAGCGCTCGGTGCCGGACGCGAGGTCGAGGCGGGCCGTGGAAACGCCTGAGTTCATCGAAGATCTCCTCCGCAGCTCACAGTACCACCGTCACCCGGTAGACCTGCTTGTCCTTGATTCCGTAGAAGCGGAAGGTGTGGTCGTCGACGAAGCGGCAGCCGCCGACCGACAGCTCGAGCATGTCGTCGTACGGGAAGCTCGCCATGCCGTCGACCATGACCGCCCACCCGTTCCCGCTCCAGTTCATGACGGCGAAGCGTTTGCTGTCGGGGCTGAACGACGGAAAGGAAAACTGCCCGGTCGCGCCCGGATACCACGTGCCGTCGACGACGACCGAAGTCTCGGCGTCCGGCTTCGTCGCGACGAAGGCGACCCGGCTGCCGTCGGGGCTGAAGACGATCGGCGGAAAGAGGACCGGTGGTGTGGCGTGGAGATGGGTGCTGAACGTGCCGAGGTAACCCGGCACGGCCTTGCCGTCGATCAACGCCTCGAACCCCGCGGCGCTCGCGAGCGTTCCTGCGACGAGGCGCTTGCCGTCGGGCGAGAACGCCAGCGAGTGCGGGGACAGGTCGTTCGTCTTCCAGTATTCCTTGCCGTCGAGGTAGATCTTGCCGCCGTTCTGGGTGCGCGCGAAGTACGCGTAATGCTGCCCGTCGTTGCTGAACGTGAAGTCACTGTACGAGCGGCAGGCATCGAGCTCCTTCCCGTCGACGACGGGGATCGTGCCCTTGCTCGACGTCGCCGTGAAGTGGAGTCGGCTGCCGTCGGGGCTGAAGAGGAGCTGCCCCGCGCCGTCGTACGTCGTCCCCACCGGATTCCCATTCACCTTGACCGTGACGCCGGGACCGGGTGCGTTGGCCTCGATGGTGGCGAATCGCTTGTGGTCGTTGCTCCACGCGACGCGTCGGAGCGGTCCGGGACCGCGGTTGTCGGCGACGTTGAACGTGGTCACCCGGTCGATAATCTTTCCCTCGACGATGAGCGACACGCTTCCGTGAGTCGCCGTGTAGGCGATGCGGCCGTCGGGAGCCATCTCCAGATCGCCGAGGCGCGCCTGGTAGCGCTTGCCTTCCACGCCGTCGCGGACCGCGACGTTTCCCTGTTTCGAGCTCGCGAAATAGACGTAGTGGTCGCCGTCGGCGGTCGTCGTCAGCGTGTTGATCCCGTCGTAGGGTGGGCCGGGCCTTCCGTCTACGACGGCGTGCCACTTCTCGTCGTCGGTCATCGCGACGTAGATCAAGCGCTTGCCCGCGAACGTGAACTGGGCCAGGTCGAGCTGCTTGTACGCCGGGCCTTTCACGCCGTCGACGACCATCACCCACTTGGCGCCTTCGCTCGCAGGGTAGGCGAGGTGCGATCCGTCGGAGCTGAACCTGAAGCCCCACAGCTGCGAGATGACGAAGTAGTTGGCGTGCGCCGACACGCCGGTCGCGATCGGCATCGTTTCCTTCCCGTCGACGACCGCGAAGTAGTCGCCGCCGCGCCGCCCGATGTAGGCGTTGCGACCGCCCGTCCGGCTGAACGTCATCGAGCCGCGGCTGTTGGCCGCCATCTGCGGGATCTCGTCGAACGCCGGGCCCGGGACGCCGTCGACGATCATCGTTTGACCGCTTTGCTTCTGCGCGACGATCGCGATGTGGCTGCCGTCCTCGCTCAGGACGATGCGCGCGAGCGCCGGACCCATGAGCTCTTCCTTGATCTTCGCGTCCAGCGGCTCGAGCGCGGACATGGTCACGGGCTGCTGCGCGGCAGAGACGATGGTCACGGCGATCGCGGCGAGCAGGATCGAACGCATCGGGCCATGAGTAGAGCACGGATCGAGCGGCCTAGCGCGACGCGGCGACGCTCTCCGCTGTTCCGGCCGTGAATCGAATCGCCTTCGTGCCACCGGTGCCGAGCCCCGCTTCGAAGACGTACTCGACTCCCGAGACGAGCGTGCCGGGGGGCACGAGGTCGAGATGGCGCGCGCAGCGGTCGTCGCCCGCCGTGACGTCGTCTTCGAAATCCAGAACGACAGCGCCCGACGCGGCGCGAAGGACGCGCCGGGCGCTCGGCAGCGCGGTCGCGCGCTTGCCGGCGGGAGCGCAGACGGAGGTCAGGATCGCGAGCTCGGAGTGGGGATCGACACCGGCGTCGAGCAACGGAGCGAACCCGACCGGCGAATCGGAGAGCGTCTTCCCAAGTACCGGACCGATGAGAAACGCAGCGCTCCCGGCCGGCGTGTCCGGGACCTCGACCTCGATCGACGTCGCGCGGGGCAACGTGGAGCCCGGATCGGACAACACCGCGGCGACCGTGTACTTACCCGGCTTGAGATCGACGGTCTCGATCACCGTCGAGACGACCGGCTCGCCGGCCGCCGGCGTGACGTCGCGCGCCACCTCTTGGATGACGTCCGGTCCGCGGCTCACCGCCGCCTCGAGCTTCGCGGAGGGCCCCGTCTCGCCGGCAGCGCGCGGCTGGACCGGAAACGAGACGACGAGCTGGGCGCGCCACGTCGAGCGCGAGCGGAGCGAAACCGGGATCAGGGACGCGTGAACGACGCCCGTGTCGAAAAGGGCGGGTGAGACGTACGCGGCCTGCAGCAAGGACGCGCGCTTCATGGCGTCGGTTCGAGAAGCGAACACGGCGGCATGCACCGCGTGCAAGCCGGTGGGACGAAGCCAGACCTCGACCGACCGCGGACGGCCGTCGCGCGGCCCATCGTCCTTGAACGACAAGGTGTAATTCCCCGCCGCGCGCCGGAGCGCCAGGTCGAGCGCCAGGTCGGAAGCGTTGGTGCGCTCCGTCAGCGCGCCGCCCGATTCGACGCCGAGGCGTGCCAGCGGAACGATGTGCGGCTCGGCGTACTTGTTGACCTTGACGGTGTAGGGAAGGCCGACGGAGAACTTCGAAGGGGTGGGCCTGGCGTACGTGGCGGCGTTGCGGGGAGAACTTCCCGGCTCTGGTCTCGGGCCTCAACCACAACCGCCTGCCGTCGCCTGCGAGGCCAGCACCTTGTCGGCCTGCTGTCTCCCCCAATCGGAGGGCTCGGCCCACGGTGGAGGCGGTGCAGCGGATGGCGGGAGCGCATCGACTTGCAACCCGCGGACGTTGACCGGGTAGATCGTGCACCGCGACGCGGCGGCCTGCGCGGCGATCTCTCGGAACTGATCCTCGAGCGGAAGGTCCTTCATGTCGGAGTAGAGGACGACTGCCTTCGGTCCCGAGTACGTTCCCAGAAGATCGAGGAGAGCGGTCATGCCCGCGACGAAGCCGTCCTCGTCGTAGTGCTCGAAAATCCTCGGGAACAAGCTCGAGTCTCGTTCCATCGCGGTCAACGCGGAGTCGGTCCGGCCGGTGTCGCCGGTGAACGCCTGCTCGACCCGGAGCGATCCGGTCAAGACGCCGACCGACACCGGCGAGCCCGCGGCGCCTCCTTCCGCGATCGTCTTCCGCGCCATCTCGACGGCGCGCGTGCGATCGACCGGGGCGAGGTGCTGGTAATCGAAGAGGAGCGTGAGGCTCGGCTTCTCGCTTCCGGCGTCGGGCGTATCGACGGCGACGAGCGGCACGGAGCGGCCGGCGATCGTCAGATCGAAATCGTCCTTCGTGAGGCCCGAGACCACCTTTCCGGCGCGGTCGAGAACGACGACGTCGAAGAGCACGAGCTCGGTCTTGACCGACTCCACGAGCCCCTTGCGGAGCGGCTTCGGCTCCGGCGCCGGCTCGGCGGCGAGCGCTGCCCAAGCAGCGATCGAAGCACCGGCTCCCCAGACGATGAGGTTGCGTCGCATCGACGGCCCCCTACGGTTGCCATGACGATACGCCGCAGCCCGCGGTTAGGGGAACCCCGAGAGAGGCAGCGCTGCAAATCGCCCGCGCGTCTACAATCGCCGCCTCACGGGGGTGGCGCTCTGAACCTCGAACCCGGCCGGATGCTTCTTCATTACCG
Organism: Candidatus Polarisedimenticolaceae bacterium; assembly: GCA_036275915.1. Taxonomy (NCBI): domain Bacteria; kingdom Pseudomonadati; phylum Acidobacteriota; class Candidatus Polarisedimenticolia; order Candidatus Polarisedimenticolales; family Candidatus Polarisedimenticolaceae; species Candidatus Polarisedimenticolaceae bacterium. The sequence continues at coordinate 13,506 of DASUCV010000010.1, forward strand.
TCTCATCGAGCGCCTCGGCGAAGGCGGGATGGGCGTCGTCTGGAAAGCGGTCGATACGACCCTCGACCGCGAGGTGGCGATCAAGATCCTGCCGGCGGCGTTCGCGGCCGACCCGGAGCGGCTGCACCGGTTCGAGCGCGAGGCGAAGGTGCTGGCGTCGCTCAACCATCCGAACGTCGCGGCGGTCTACGGGCTCCATCAGGCGGACGGGATTCGCTTCCTCGCCATGGAGCTGGTGCGCGGACGGTCGCTCGCGGAGGAGATCCATCGCGGGCTCGTGCCGGGGCGCACGGTCGAGCTGGCGCTCGCGATCGCGGACGGGCTCGCGGCGGCGCACCGGAACGGGATCGTGCACCGCGATCTCAAGCCGGACAACGTGATGATCGACGCCGAGGGCCGGCCGAAGATCCTCGACTTCGGCCTGGCGAAGACCGGCGTGGCCGGACCCGCGCCCGATGCGCCGACGCAGCTTCGCGAGCAGACGACGACGCAGCAGGGCACGCTCATGGGGACGGTCGCCTACATGTCGCCGGAGCAGGCGCAGGGCAAGCCGGTCGATCCGCGCTCGGACGTCTTCTCGTTCGGTATCGTGCTCTACGAGATGGCGACGGGGCGCCGGCCGTTCGCCGGCGACAACACCGTCTCGACGCTGACCGCGATCCTTCGCGATACGCCCGCGCGCGTCACGAGCGTGGCGCCGTCGGCGCCCGAGCCGCTCGACAAGATCGTCGCCCGTTGCCTCGAGAAGGACCCGGCGCGGCGCTACGCCGACGCTTCGGGTGTGCGCGACGATCTGCGCGCGCTCCAGACGCAGCTCATCTCGGCGCCGCTCGGCGCGCGGATCCCGACGCGCACGAAGAGGCTGCTCTTCACGACGATCGGCATCCTCGCTGCGATCGAGGTCGCCGTCATGGGCGCGTGCTTCGTACGCAAGCACAACCGCGAGGCGTGGGTCAGAAACGAAGCGCTCCCGCAGCTCCAGTCGATCATCGACCACATCCAAGGCCTTCAAGAAGGAAGGGAGGCCTGGGACGCGTGGGTGCTCGCGCGCAAGATCGAGGAGGTCGCGCCGGGCGAGCCGCTCGTCGAGAGCCTCCGGAAGAAGTTCTCGCGCGAGATCGACATCACGTCGGATCCGCCCGGGGCCGAGGTCGTCGCGCGTTACTACGACGAGCCGGATGCGCCGCCGGTGCCGCTCGGGAAGACGCCGCTCACGAAGTTCGCTTACCCCCTGGGCTTCACGCGCCTCCATCTCGCCTTGCCGGGGAAGGCGCCGGTCGACGACGTCGTCTGGAACCTCAGCCTCGTCGGCGATGCGTGGAGCTACACGTTCCATGCGCCCGGCGAGATCCAAGGCGACAAGGCGTGGATCCCGCCGCAGTCGGGTCCGCTCTTCATCCCGGGGCTCGACGACCTTGCGCCCGAGCCGACGGTGGCGTTCCTCATGGACCGGCACGAGGTCACGAATCGCGAGTACAAGAAGTTCGTCGACGCGGGAGGCTACACCGACGCGAAGTACTGGAAGGAGCCGTTCCAGGACGGCGCGCGCACGCTCACGTTCGCCGAGGCGATGGCGCGCTGCGTCGACAGGACCGGGCGGCCCGGCCCCGCGACGTGGGAGATCGGCGGTTTCCCCGCGGGCCACGACGAGTTCCCGGTCGCGGGCGTGAGCTGGTACGAAGCCGCGGCGTATGCCGAGTGGGCGGGTGAGCGCCTGCCGACGATCTTCCACTGGAACCGCGTCGCCTTCACCGAGGCCAGCTCGCGCATTATCCCGATGGCCAATCTCGCGGGGAAAGATCTCGTCGCGGTGGGAACGACGAAGAGCGCCAACCGGTGGGGCGTCTCCGATCTCGCCGGCAACGTGCGCGAGTGGGTCTCGAACCCATCGGGCACCGGGAACGATCGCTTCATCCTCGGCGGAGGGTGGAACGATCCCGACTACGCGTTCGCCGACGCGTTCGCGCAGCCGGCGTGGGACCGCGCGCCGACCGACGGCTTCCGCTGCATCAAGCTCATCGAGCCCGAGCCGAACCTCGCCAAGCTCGATCGCGCGATCGAGCGGCAGTTCCGCGACTTCAAGAGCGAGAAGCCGGTCCCGGACGCCGTCTTCGCGCAGTACCTCCGTCAGTTCGATTACGACAAGACGCCGCTCGACGCGAAGATCGAGGAGGAGAAGGAGTTCCCGACCGGCGTCCGCCAGAAGATCACGTTCAATGCGGCGTACGGCGGCGAGCGGATGATGGCGTACCTCTTCCTGCCGCCGAAGGACAATGCGAAGCCGCCGTACCAGGTCGTCATCCAGTTTCCCGGCTCCGGCTCGATCGACACGCGATCGTCGGAGACGCTCGATGCGGGCCGCGTCGACTTCCTCGTCACGACCGGCCGCGCGATGCTCTTCCCGATCTACAAGGGGACCTACGAGCGGGGCGGCGACCTGCACACCGACTATGCGTCGCCGACGGCGCAGTATCGCGACTACGTGACGATGTGGTCGAAGGACCTCGCGCGCTCGATCGACTACGTCGAGTCGCGGAAGGATCTCGACGCCGGCAAGATCGCCTACTACGGGCTGAGCTGGGGCGGCGCGCTCGGCGCGATCCTCCCCGCCGTCGAGCACCGGATCAAGTGCAACGTCCTCTACGTCGCGGGCCTGGGATTCCAGCGCGCGCTTCCCGAGGTCGACGTCGTCAACTACGTCGGCCGCGTCAAGCAGCCGACGCTGATCCTGAACGGCGAGCTCGACTTCTTCTTCCCCGCCGAGACGTCGCAGAAGCCGATGTTCGATCTGCTGGGCGCGCCGTCCGCCGACAAGAAGCGCCTCGTCTTCCCCGGCGGCCACTCGGTCCCGCGCACCGAGATGATCAAGGAGTCGCTCGCCTGGCTCGACAAGTACCTCGGAGCAGTAAGGGGACAGTAACCAGGAGTGATGGGGGACAGCTTCCGAAACTCGCAGTTCGAGTTTCGGAAGCTGTCCCCCATCACTCCTGGTTACTGTCCCCCTACTGCTCGAGGTCGGCGGCGTCGCCCGTCGCACCGAGGCGCGTCATGACGAAGACGAGGAGGCGCTGCGCCGGCGGCATCGCGGCGTAGTCCGCGACGACTCGCTTCGCGAGGGCGGGACGGTTCGTGATCAGGCCGTCGACGCCGAGCCCGATGTACCGGAGCATCTTCGCGGGATCGTCGATCGTCCAGACGTAGACGGACTTGCCGGCGGCATGCGCGTGGCGGATGAACGCGCGCGTCGCCATGGACGCCTGAACGGCGAGGAAGTCGCCCGGAAGGCGGCTCGCGTCGCCCATCGCCTTCGCGACGAGGAGCCCCGAGGTCCACTGCGGCCGTAGCTGCTTCATCTTTGCGGTCATCGGCGCCGACAGCGACATCGTCACGATGTGATCTTGCATGCCGGCGGCCTCGACGATCTCGGCGACGCGCTCCTCGAGCCGCTCGTCGTGGCCGTAGTCCTTCAGCTCGATGTCGACCTTGCAGACGCCTTTGCAGGCGTCGAGCGCCTCGGCGAGCGTCGGCACGCGCTCGGAGGCGAATTGCGGGCCGCGATAGCTGCCGATGTCGACCGCCCGCAGCGCCGCCGCATCGCTCTCCCAGATCTTCAAGGGCGAGCGGCCGATCTTCATGAGATCGGCGTCGTGGGCGACGAGGACGATGCCGTCCCTCGACTCCTGCACGTCGAGCTCCACGAAGTCGGTGCCTTCCTGCCCCGCGAGCTTGAGCGCGGCGAGGGTATTTTCCGGCGCATCGATCGAGGCGCCCCGGTGCGCGAAGACGAGCACGGGGTGATCGGTCCACGTCGCCTTCATCAGGAAGTTGGCGAGGAGCGCGGTTGCGGGGACGGCGACGACGACGATCGCGGTGAGCGCCTTCCACGAGATGGGGAAGCGCTTGCCCTCGATCTCGATGGCACCGGCGTAAGGCTTCGGCAGCGCGATCGTCGCGGGGGCGGTCTCGACGTAGAAGGCGATCACGACCAGCGCGAACATCGCCGACACGACGACGGCGACGGCGAGCGTGACGACGAGCGCCACGACGAGCGCGAACCCGATGAACGCCAGCATCCCCGCGAGCGTCGCGCCGAAGAGCGGTGCCAGGCCCCGCCCCGAAGCGCGAAGGCCGGCGTTCGCGGCGAGAGGGGCCACGACCGCGAAAGCCGCCCACGCGGCGAGGGCGAGGGCCGCGGGCACGCGCCGCCCGGACATCCGCCGCGCGCTCTCGCCGAACGCGCGGATGGGGAGCGTGCCCTCGAAGACGACGATCGGCAGGACGAGGAGCCAGGCGGCGATCTTGCGCGCGAGCACGAACGCCATCACGGCCGCGACGACACCCGCGACCGCGACGGCGGCCAGGAACTCCGGCGGCTTCGCCGCGAGGAAATAGTTGATGTCGTGCCGGCGCAGAAAGATCCAGTAGACGCCGCCGATGGCGGCGGCGAACGGCGCCACGATCGAGAGGACGCGCGCGACGAGCTGGACGGTGAGGCGCAGCACGGCGAACGATCGCGCGGCGACGAAGGCGAAGGCATCGCGTACGCGCGGCGCGTTGCCCCTCTCGCGTGAGAGCGCGGTCGCCATCAGACAGGCCTGCTCGAGCGCGGAGACGGCGACGACGAGTCCCGAGACGAGCAGGAGAGCGACGACGCCCGGCCTCGTCGTGAAGAAGAAGAGCGCGATGTCGACGTCGGCGAGAGCGGTACGGCCGCTCCGGGCGATCAAGAGCTTGAAGAGGAGCCCGATGAGCGGCGTGAGGATCGCGAAGCCGATCGCCTTGTAGAGGAGATCGATCTCGACGAACGCGACCCAACCATGGCCGAACCGGCGCGCGGCGCCGCCGATCACGCTCCCCGCTCGACGTAACGCGTCCATGGCGTCCTCCCAACGCGCATTGTCGCCTCACGCGTCCATTCCGTGGGAGAGAATCGCAGCCGAAAGCGCGGCGCCACAGCCGTTGCGAGGCAGACGGCTCCGTCAGTGCGAATGTTCCCGCGAACGCGACCTCGATCGGTGCCTGCCCTCGAGACGGACCCTCACCGCGGCGCGCTGGCAGCTTTCTCCGCCAGCGTCGCCGTGGTCTTCTCGGGCTCGCTCTTGCCGTCGATCCGCGACAGATAGGGCATGAGCGGGGTCACCTGGAACGGCATCTTCTCCCGCGCCGAGACCAGGGCGATCTTGGCTCCCGGCATCAACGAAGCAGCCGCCGTCCACGGGTCGACGCGGACGCGGCCGCCGAGCGGAAGCGCCGCGATCTGCGTGATCGAGCCGGGGTCGAGCGCCGGCGCGGCGTCGACGATCGGCGCCATGCGGTAGACCTGGCCGTTCCCGAAGTGGGGCTGGATCAGGTACGGGAGCGCGCTCGCCTGCGCTTGCAGCGCCTTGAAGAAGAGGCCCGCCGCGGCGAGCTTGTCCTTGTAAGGCGAGTTCTTGAGGAGCGCCACGGCTTTCGCGTCGGCTTCCATCTCCTCCTGCGGCGTCCGCTCGAACTGGAAGCGCGCGACCGCCTCGCGATCGCCGACGAGCACGCGGTCGGTGAAGGCGTAGCGCGTGTCCAGCTCGTGGCCGGCCATGACGTGGCCCAGCTCGTGGGCGACGATCGCCGCGAGACTCGCTTCGTCAGGCAGCACGTCGATGAGGCCGCGGGAGAGGACGATCGTGCGTCCGATCGTGAACGACTCGAGAGGCGTCGTCAGCAGGACGCGGCAGTGCACCGGCGGATCCATCTCGAGGTTGTTCGTGACTTCGAGATTGTTGACGACGGTCTCGAGGATGGCGTCGAGCTTCCCCTTCGGTGCCAGGAGGCCGGCGTCCGTCAGGCGGCGCACGACGTTCTCCTCCGCCTCGAGCTGCCACTGCCTCGCCGCCTCGACCGGTGACGTCTGCCCGGAACCGTCGCTCGCGTCGTGCGCGACGGGGGTCTCGAGCATGACCTTCGTGAACTCGTCGTCCGCGTCGGGCTTTTCGAGCTGGTACCCCCAGACGCGGATCTGCCCGCGGTACGAGAGGTTGAGCTGCCGCGACGTCTTGTCGGCCTCCTCGGTGTACACGTACGACGGGAGCCACTGGCCCTGGCCGACGTTCGTCCGCCAGCTGTCGAAGTGGAAGTTGGCGGCGAGGCTCGAGGCGTAGATCCCGTTGTAGCGCACGATGCGATAAGCCTGGTCCTCGACCCAGATCCGGCCGGTGAAGCGCCCGGGGCGGTAGCGGTCGAGCGGCTTTCCTTCCTTGGGCGTCACGTCGAAGACGAGCGTGCGAACGTCGCCGAGGAACTCCGAGCGCAGGAAATGGAACTCGTACGTGTTGCGGTCGAACGACCCGCGATCGAGGAGGAGCATGCGGGAGAAGTCCTCCGGCTTGAAGACCGCCGAGTGGAAGTCCTGGAGGAGCGAGAGCGTCTGCTTGTTCTTCTTGTCGGACTTCTTCTGCTTCGCGGGCTCGCCCGTGGACGCGAGCTCGAGCCGTCCGAAGAAGTAGTTGTCCCTCACGGGGACGAAGCCCAGCGCCGCATCCGGCTTGACCGTCTGGACGTACGTCTCGACGACCGGCCGGTGCGACTCGAGGAGGACGGCGAGCGCCTGCTCCCCTGCGATCGCGGCGTCGAGGACCTGATCCATGCGCGCCGAAGGCGCGTCGGCGGCCGGAGGCGCCGCCGCGGCGGCGGGCAGAACGGCGAGAAAGCCCCACATCACGATTGCGGTTCGCACTGCGTCTCCTCCCTCGAGGTCATGCCAGCCGGAAGACCACGCGCAGCCTCGCGGCATGGTCGACCGGCGTGCCATCCCGTTTCGCCGGAACGAACTGGATCTTCTTCGCGGCCGCCGCGGCGGCTTCGTCGAGCCCGTGGCCGAGACCGGACGCCACGCCGATCACGCGCACCGTCCCCAACGCTTCGAAGACGACGTCCAGGACGACGTCGCCCTCGAGGTGGAGCGCGCGCGCTTCCTCGGTGTAGACCGGCTTCGGCTTCGTAAGGATCTCGACGTCGGTGTCGTCGACCGACGGCGGCCGCGTGGCCTCGGCGTCGCGCTTCTTGGGCGCCGCCTCGGCGTCGAACGCCGCCGCCTTGACCGAGGTGGCCGGCGCCGAGCGTCCCTTCGTCTTCGTCGATGCCTCTTCGAACGCGGCCTGCACGACGCGGCCTGAGCGCGCCGCGGTCCCTGTGCCGCCGGCCGTGCCGCCGTCGAACCCCGCGCCGACGACGACCGGGGAGCGGGACGTGCGCGATGCGACAACGTTCGGAGCCGCGGGAGACTCGTCGAGGAGGCCGACCTTCACCTCGGGCTTGGGCTTCGGCGGCTCCGCTTTCACGATCTCGGGAACCGGCTCCGGCTTCGCGACCGGCTTCGGCGCCTCGGCGACCGGCGGGGGCGGCGGTTCCTCGCGGGGCTGCTCGAGCCTTGCCTTGGGCGCCGGCTTCGGCAACGGCTTCGGTGCCGCCGGCGCGAGCTTCACCTCGGGAACCTTCGGCGGCTCCATGGCGAGCACGATCTCGATCGGGAGCCGAGGGTCGTCGATCGACTGCACGTGCTTCGGCATGAGGACGACCACGACGACGAGGAGCACGTGCGCCGCGATGCTCACCGCGACGACGATCTTCCGTTTCCGCTTCGCGGCCGGCGGCGTCTCCGCGAACAGGGGCGAGAACTGGACGCGCGGCGCTCGCTTCACGACGCGGAGGCGCTGGTCGATCGCGCGCTCGAGGTCGGCGAGCGGAGCCGATTCTGCGAGGGGAATCGACGAGGGACGCCGGAACCTCAACACCTCTTTCGAGGTTAGATCAGGTTTCACTTCGCGCCCTCGTCGATCCAGGAGGCGACGAGATCGATCTGAGCCTGCGAGAGCGGGCCGCCCGAGAGCGGCATCTGCTGGCCGCCGATCGCCGGGTTTCCGGTGATCTTCCAGTACATGTACGAGTTGGCGGAGTCGCCCGGCAGGACGCGCTTCATCGACGCGTTCTCGCCGCTGTCGACGTTGACGAGGTGCGCCGCCGACGCGGAGACGCTGCTCATGTCGAGGCCGAAGGGCGCACCGGTGCCGACGTGACAGCCGGAGAGCGCGCATCGCGGCGTCAGAACCTGCGTCTGGACTTCGAGGAGCGTCGTGCGGCCGCCGTTCCCGGTGACCGGGTTCGAGGGACCGCCGCACGCCGATGCGAGCGCCGCCACGGCGAGGACGCTCGCTCGGACCTTCACCACGACACGGCCGCCGAGAGCACGAGCTTGTCGAGCTGGATCGTGCGGCGCGAGCCTTCCGGGATGCCGATCGGGATCGGGTTCGACGGCGCGGCCTCGCCGGTGAGCCACGCGAGGTCGAGCGTGACGTTCGCGAGCACCGTCTCGAGGCCGATCGCGAACTGCGCCGCGGTGAGCGTCGCCTTGTCGTTCTGGGAGCCGGTGTCGAACGTCGTCTTCGTCTGCGAGTCCAGGAGATCGGCGTGGCCGCTCACGATGATCCGCAGCTTGTCCTTGAAGAGCGGCTGGCGGACGCCCAGGGTCAGGCCGAGCGCGATCTGCGAGTCGTCGATCTCCTCGCGGACGGGCGTGCCGGCGGCGTCGACGTCCGAGCTTCCGCTCGCCTTGTCGTAGCCGAGGCGCGCGCCGACGAACATCTCGGTCTCTCCCGCCTGGAAAATCATCCGCGCCGAGCCGAAGCCCGAGAGGGTCGTGATCGGGTTCTGGCCGAGGAGGGTCGTGTCCGGCGTGACGACGCCGCCGGTCTCGGACGAGGCGAGGTCGGAGTTGCCGAGCTTGCGCTGCGACCACGAGAGGCCGCCGCGGTACTCGGTCTCGCCGAGCCCTTCCTTGCGGAGGCGGTTGTAGCCGCCGGTCACGCCGAAGCTCAGATCGTTGATGTCGTAGTTCGTGCTGGTGAAGCGATCGGTGACGGCGCCCGTGTCGTCGATGTCCTCGCTGTAGACGTCCTTCGTGGAGCTGCCGTAGCCGAGGACGCCGTCGATCTCCCAGCTGCTCGTCGGCGTGAGGAAACGGCGCACGCCCGCGTCGGCGGAGATGTCGAGCTGATCGAAGTTGTCGACGCCGTTGAAGCCCCCGACCCCGGGCGCGAAGTTCGAGCTGGTCGCGTCGTGCCTCGCCCAGACCGTGCGCAGCCCCACGCCCAGCACGGTGCTGTTATTGAGCTGGAACGCGGCACCGCCGCGGACGTCGGCGGACTTGAGATCGTTGTTGTCGTCGAACGTCTGCCCACCGGACGTGGCGTCGCTCTTGATCGTGCCGGCGAGGACCGCCGCCGAGAGGCCCCACGCGAACGTCCCGGTCTCGCGCCGGATCATCGTGCCGTTGATCGCGTCGGCCTGGTTCTCGACGCCGGTCGCTCCGTTGTTCCCGATGACCCCGTCGACGTAGCGCGCGTAGCTTCCCTGCTGACCGGGCCACGCGCCGAAGTTCGACATCCGCGCGATGTTGGCGAAGAGCAGGTTGTACGGCCGCGTCTGCAGCTCGTCGAACGGCGTCCGGTAGGTGTCGAACGTCAGCTCGTTCAGAACCGAGCGGCCGAACGTGAGAACGAACGTCGGCGTGTCGGCGAGCTCGCGCGTGACCGCGTGCGCGCTCGTGGCCGCCGGCCCCCCGACCAGAAGGACGAGTAAGGCTCCCCCTCGTGACAGACGCATCTCATGCGCTCCTTCCCGCCGTGAGGGCGGTTCCCGCGAGAAGAGGCGGCGTGGACGAGCCCGGCGTCCAGAACCGCCCGATGTTCGGCAAGATGACGTCGAGGTCGGCGGTCGACACGCCGAACCAGACGGCGAGCTGGGCGAAGTACTCATCGACCGACGTCGTCGGGATGAGACGCCCGCGCCCCGTGTCGAGATCGTTCCCGGCGTAGAGGCTCGGATACGAGCCGTAGAGATCGCCGCCCGGGATCGCGGGGCCCATGACGATGTGGTTCCCGCCCCACGCGTGGTCGGAGCCCCGGCCGTTCGAAGTGAGCGTGCGGCCGAAGTCCGAGGCGGTGAACGTCGTCACCGCGTCCGAGACGCCCAGCTCGACGAGCGCCGCGTGGAACTCGGAAAGCGCGTGGCTGACGATCGGGAGCATCGTCGATTGGTTGAGGATGACCTCGTCGTGCATGTCCCAGCCGCCCCAGTCGATGAAGAACGTCTGGCGCTTCATGCAGAGCGCCTCGCGCGCGGCGATCGTCATCGCGATCATCCGGAACTTGCGCGAGAGCGACGTGTTCGAGAACTGCGTCTGGAGGGGCGGGATCGACGCGAGCGCGTTCGAGAAGTCGACCTGGGCGTCGATCGCGCCGCGCATCTTCGCCGCGAACACCTTCTCGAAGAGGTGCCGGTACTGGAGCGCGAGCAGGCTGTCGACCGCGTCGGTGCGCACCATCGCCGAAGGCGACGTGCCGCGATAATCCCAGAGCGGCACCGCGCCGTTCTCGCTGATCGTGTAGTGGCTCGTCATCCGGCCCGACTGCCAGATGTTGTTCCCCGAGAGCGAGATGTTCATCCCGATGTTCGGGTCGCAGTTCCCGCTGTCCATGACGTCGGCCATCCGGCCCGCCCAGCCGATCGGCGAGCGCTGATCGGGGATCCCCGACTGCCACGCCATCTGCTGGTCGGAGTGCGAGAAGAGGCCGACCGGAAGATTGGCGGTCCCGCGCCGGTAGGCGTCCAAGGTCGTCGGCTCGGCGAGGGTGCCGAGGTTGGCGACCAGGCCGAGCTGGCCGGCCGCGAAGAGCGCCTGCAGCTCGGGGAGCCCGGGGTGGAGCCCGTACGTCTTGCCGTCGGGAGTGGCCGGCGTGATCGGGAGCAGGACGTTCTGCGGGAGCGCGAGGTCGCCGCGGACCGCGGCGTACTCCTGGTGCTCGGCGTCGCCCAGGGGGACGAGCACGTTGTACGAGTCGATCCCGCCCGAGAGGAACAGGCAGACGAGCGCACGGTAATCGTCGGTGGGCGCCGCGAGGGCGTTGAACATCCGCAGGTTGAGGATCGTGTTGAAGAGCGCCGTCGTCCCCACCGCGGCGCAGCTCGCCTGGCCCAAGAACCGGCGGCGGTCTCGGCGGGGGACGTCGCCCTGTCGGCGTCGTGTCGTCATCGCATCATCCCCTTAGTTGAGGACCGCGTACTCGGGCGCGATCGAGATGAGCTGGAGCGCGGTCATGACCCGCTCCTGCGGATCGGGGAGCTGCTCGAGCGCGTGGACGAGGACGCCGCGCATCGGGTTCGACATCGTCCCGTACATGAGGAGCAGGTCGAGGCGGTTGACGAGCGCGAGCGGATCCGAGGCCAGCCCCATCTCGTCGGTGAGGTCGAGCCGCACCTCGAGCGCGTCGTTCGGGTCCGAGTTCAGGGCGCCGCGAATCTCGGAGTTCAGCGCGTTCGCGCTCGTGATCGCGGTCACCGCGGTCACGATCTGGAACTCCGGTGCCACGAGGCCGGCGTCCGCGATGATCCCGGTCGGCTGGTAGTCCGGGAGGAAGAAGTTGAAGACGGTCGGGGACGAGAGCGGCCGCTGGCCGAAGTCGTCCGGGGCGCCGCCATCCGAGATGGGCCAGGTCCCGGCGAGGTTCTTCGCGTCGAACGCGCGCGCGAAGTGGACGCGCCTGAGGAACGACTCGCGCAGCATCCCCTTCGTGATGCCGCCGGCGGTCGGCCACGCGCGCGCTTCCGGGTCGAGCAGGATCGCCGTGATGACCGCCTTCATGTCGCCTCGCACGCCGCGGCCGTTGTTGGCGAACGCGGCCGCGACCCGGGCGACGTACGCCGGGCTCGGATTCGACGTCACGAGGCGCTGGATGAGCCGGCGCGAGAGGAACGGGCCGACGTTCGGGTGCCGGAAGAGGTTGTCGATCGCGGCGTCGACGTCCTGCATGCCGGTCTGCCCGGCCGGCACGTATTTTCCGCGGAGGAGATACTTCGGGCCCGGCTCGTGGTGCTCCTCGTACATCCGCATCGGCGCGGTCCAGTTCTCCTGGCCGCGGTAGAAGTCGCGGTCGGCGCCGTCGAACGAGAGGCCGGTGAAGATCTTCGCCATCTCGGTGATCTGGTCGTTGGTGTAGGTCGGGATCGGCCGCCCCTTGCCGTCGCGCAGGAGCGTGCCGTTCGACCGCAGCTGGAAGAGGCCGATCGAGAAGAGCTGCATGACCTCGCGCGCGTAGTTCTCGTCGGGGTACCGCCCGCTCGCCGGATCGGACTTGTCGTTCCGCAGGTGGCTCAGGTAGGCGCCCATCATCGGATGGAGCGAGATGTCGTGGAGGAGCGTCCTGTAGTTCCCGAACGCGTTCCGGAGCAGCATGTCGTAGTAATTCGCCGCGCCGATCGGCTGAGCCCCAACGTCGCCCTGGACGTCGGAGATCACGAAGATCTCGGAGAGCGCGAGCGCGACGCGCTGCCGGAGCGGATCGGGCCCCTCCATGACCTGCTGCCACCACGCGTAGCGGCGCTCGTCGGAGCCGACGGAGAGCCCTTGGCGGAGGCGGTCGTCCAGGAACGGCTCGTGGTAGCCGATCGGTCGCGCGAACTGGTCCTGGAGCCACAGCGTCGGCGTCGTGCGCGCGGTTCGCTGGATCTCGGCGTAGTCGGCGCCGAGCGTCGCCTGCGCGAGGAAGCGGGAGGCTTGGGCAGGCGTCATCGCGGCATGGGCGGATCCCATGAGAACGAGCGCCATGAGGACAACGATGGGACGCCGCATGCGCGGCATTTCTGCAAGGGATGTACCGGACTTTCCCGGCGCGTTCAGTCCGGATTCAGCAAACGCCAACCCGTCGACTACCGAATCGTAAGTGCAAGATCAGTTTCGTGAGACGGGATGATCCTCGTGGAAGGCGCGGACGCGCTCTTCCAGCGTGCCGAACAGCTCGGGCCCGGTCAACGACACGCAGGCCCGGAGGCCCTCACGGCGGCAGCTCCCGGTCGCGTCGAGCGAGATCGCGCTGACGCCGTAGTGGAGCAGCTCGAGGATGAGATCGACGCCGTCGTCGAACCCAGGATAGGAGATCGTGAAATAGAAGCCGTCCCCGAGCGGCTCGCCGCGGTCGTTGTCGTAGACGAGACGGAACCCGTTCCGGAGGAAGATCGCCTTCATCGCCTTCGCGCGCCGCGCGTACTCCCGGCCCGGCTCGAACAGCTCGCGGTGGCCGCCGTTCGCGGCGGCGAGGAGCGCCGCGAGACCGTACTGCGGCGTCTCGGGCACCGACGCGATCAACGGGTAGAGGATCCCGTGCATGAAGGCGTGGCGCACGAGCGAGCTGCCGAGGCGCTCCGGAAGATCGGGAAGCCGCCGCTCGGCGAGGGCCGGGTGGAGGAACGCGATCGCGATCCGCTGCCCGGCGTAGCTGAACATCTTCGAGCTGCTGACGACCGAGATCCCGTTCCTCGTGTGCTTCAGCACGGTCGCCTGATACGGCGGCTCGCCGGGCGTGAGGACGTCGCGGCGCAGGTCCATGCCGAAGTAGGCCAGGTCCTCGATCGCGAGCACGTCGTAGCGGTCGCAGAGGGCGCCGAGTCCGCGGAGCTCGTCGTCGTCGAGAACGACCCAGCTCGGATTGTTCGGGCTCGACCACAGAACGCCGCAGACGTCCCCCTCGCGCATTCGCTCCTCGACCGCCGCGAAGAGCTTCTCTCCGCGATGATCGTAGAAATCGATCGAGTGCGTCTTCAGACCGAGGAAGCGCGCCTGCTGACGGTTCACCGGGAAGCCCGGCTGCAACAGGATCAGCGTGCGGCGGCCTTTGTGCATGCGGTTCGCGAGCGCGAGAGCCGCGAAGGTGCCCAGCATCGCGCCGACGGCCGGAACGCAGCACGTCGGCGGGACGTCGACATCCATGAAGAGCTTCGCGAAGCGCGAGGCCTCCTGCTTGAGCTCCGGGATGCCGTCGAACGGCGCGTAGACGTTCCCGACGCGGCGGTTCTGGAGCGCATCGATCTCGGCGCGGATGGCGATCTCGCTCACCGGGAGGCCCGGGATGCCGAACTCCATCCGGATGAACGTGAGCCCGGAGTCGGCCTCGATGGCGTTCACGAGCCGGTTCATCTCGCGGATCGAGGCGTTTCGCACGTCGAACGGCTGCGCCGCGACGAGACGGGCGACAGACTCGCGGTGGAGTGGCACGGTCGTGCGTGTGCTCACGGGATCTGTCAGAAGAAAAAGGGGACTGTCCCCATTAACCCTTCGGCCAGAGCCAGCAGAAGATCATCGCGGTGACGATCGCGTAGATGAGGCTGTCGATGAGCGCGCGGATCGTGGTGCCCCAGGGCTGGCCCCTCCAGATCGTATCGACGAAATTGCCGTAGCCGTAGGCGACGAACGCGACGGCGCCGGTGATCTGCAGGATCTGCCGCGGCGCCGCTGCGACGCTCAGCGTGTGCCGCGCGATGTAGGCTGCGGTGAAGCTGGCGAGCAGGCAGAAGCCGACCCAGAGCGCCATGTGCTTGGCCATGTCGCTGCCGTTCGGGAAGACGGTCACGATCGCCACGGGGCCCTTCTTGAACTTCTCCTGCATCGCGGGCTCTTTCATCTGCTTGTTGTCGACGCAGTAGGGGGTCATGTACTGACCCGGTGCGAGCGACCCCTTTCCCAGCGCGTCACGGACCGCCTCTTCGTTGGGGAGCTGCTTCACGTCGGCCTTGTGGTACTTGAGCACCATGTGGACGAGGAAGCTCGCGAAGAACACGGCCACTGTCGACACCACCACCGGCAACCAAAGCGTCCCGAACGGCATCGTCGCTCCTCCTCCCGAAAGGGATCACGCCCTGACGTAGTCCACCCGCATCGTGCGGTAGCGCTTTCCGTTGGGGGCCTTGGTCCACATCTCGTAGGCGTGATGATCGCGATCCTGGATCGTGATGATGCAGTCGAAGAGGACCGTCTTGCCCGACGGCTCGATCGCCTCGGCGGCGAACGTCAGCTTCTGGTCGCTGGGCTTGCCGGTGCCGACGCTGTTCATGAGGCCGGTGCCGAAGGTGTCCATCCACGTGCCGACGTAGCGCTTGCTCGGGTTGTCGTACCCGGTGTACCCGATTCCCTCGAACGGCATGCCCATCGCCAGCCCGCGATAAACCTGGCGGAGGTAGCGCCCGCCGAGGACGAGCTCGTTCTCGGAGGTGCCGCCGTGCTTCTGCGCCGGCGCTCCCGGTGCCATGACGAACTCGGTCACGGCGCTCCACTTGCCGACCATCGGCGCCAGGCGCTGATGGCCTTCGGCGGGTGTGGACGCGGCCTGCCACTGCGCCATCATCTCGGCTTCGCTCATCGGCTTCTTCGCCGCGCGCTTCTTGGCGGCGGGCCTCCTGGGGGCGGACTTCTTCGCGGCTTTCAGGGACTTCTTGATCGCCTTCTTCGCGTGCTTTTTCTTGGCCATGGCTCGATCTCCCGTGGAATGACGGCGGGAGTATGAGGGCGACGCGAGGAGTTGGGAAGGGGTCTCAGGCGCGGGGACGGAGAGCGCGGGACTCGACCCAGTACGCATAGAGGCGGCGCACGCGGTACGGATCGGCCTTGACCTCCTTCTCGCAGAGGTCGGCGGGGGTGCCCGCGGCCGCGCGGTCCCACACGGCGGTCGCCAGCTCGCCGTCGTTCTCGTCGGGGTGGCGGATGGCCGGGATTCCCGCGGGCTCGTAGCGCACCCCGTCGGCGGCAAAGGCGCGCGCCTGCTGGTACTCGTCGTGACGCCGCGCCCCTTCGAGGAGGACCGACATGGCGTCGAGCGCAGTATCGGACGAGACTTCGCGATCGTCCGCGACCGCGCGAAACGCGAAGCTCCCCGGGAACGGCTTCTCCATGAAGGTGTAGATCGCCTCGGCGCCGGCCAGCGTGCCGTGGTCCGCGCGGGTGATCTTCCCCTTCGTGAGCACGATCGCTCCCTGGCGCGCCTGCTGCGTGTCGAAGAGGACCAGCTCGCCGGACGAGCCCGAGCCGGCGAGCGTCTGCATGAGGTTCGGCAGGCCGAACAGCTCGAGGTCGCCGGTCAGAGCGTCGGGCGTGACGCGCGCCTTCGGCTCGAGCTTGGCCAGGACACTTCGGGCCTGTTCGCCGAGCGCGTGGTTCTTGAACTTCTCCGCGATCCCCTGGAGCACGGCGCGGACTTCTTGCGCCGGCGTTCCGGCGATCGCGTTCATCATGCACGCCAGATCGTGGTGCCCCTTCTTCGGCACGAACCCGAGGACCTTGGCCGGCGCCAGGTCGCGGATCGCTTTCAGGAGCACGGCGAGCTGCTCGGGATCGACCGTGAGGTCGAGGCGCGAGAGGTGCTCGAAGCGGGTGAGCGCGTCGCCCAAGGCCGGCGCCCGGTTGCACGCGTGGGACGCGATCGCGCGGATCGCGCGCGGCGAGCCGTGCCGCGCCAGCGCCGCGCAGATGCGGTCCGCCAGCTCCCAGCTGTCCCTCGATCCGCCTCGGGAGATCATCTCCGCCTCGAGCGAGCGCAGGCGGTCGATGAGGGCCATCTCGGCATCGCTGTGGCGGACCTGGCCGAGCGCCATCACCGCCTCCTTCGCGGAGATCGGAGGCTCGAGCGGGTCGACCATCGCCGTCAGGAGGGCCAGCTCCTCTTCGAGGCGCTCGTGGGCGGTCCGCGGAATACGCCGCAGGAGGAAGGCCAGGTTGCGACGGTAGAAGCCGTCGGGATCAGGCATCTCGTGGCGCATGACCGACGCGAGGCGAGAGAGGATCGCGTCGCGGCAGATCGGACCGTGGACTTCGAGGAGCGTCAGGATCAGCTTCCGCTTCTCGCGCCGGATCTCGCCGTCCAGGTGCGACAGAAGCATGTCCGGGCGGAGCGACGGGAAGAACTCGAGCACCTTGCGCAGCAGCCCGTGCTTCGTGGGCACGTCCGCGAGCCGGCGCAGCAGATCTTCCGAGATCGCCGTCTCCGCCTGTTGAAACACCTGCGCAACGATCTCGGGATCGGGACGGCGCTCGGTGATGAGGCGCTTCGCGACCTCGAGAATCGAGACCGCCTGCGCGAGGCGCCCCTCGTTGAGCTGCTCGATGGCGGCGTAGATCATCTCGCCCCACCGCTTCGCTCGCTCCTGAGCGTCGGGGGCGAGCGCGACGATCCGGTCCATCGCCTTCAGCTGCCGGCCGGCACGCGGATCGACGTCGCCCTTCCCTTCCTCGCCGATCGTGCCCCAGCCCGGAAGGCTCCAGCCGAGGGCGCGGAAGACCTGACCCATCGGGGTCGCGACCCCTTCCTTCTTGATGCGCTCGAGATGCTGGGCGAGATCTTCGTTGGTCTTCGACTCGAGCGCGGCCGTCGAGAGGATCTGCGCGAGGAGCGCGGCCTCGGGGCCTTCCTTCGGAGCCTCCTTCGCCTTCGGGTCGTGAAGCTTCGCCAACCCGTCGAGGAGCATCCCCAGAGCGCGCGCGCCGCGGTCGATCGAGTCGGCGTCGGGTTTCGCTTGCGCCACTTCCTTCGGGCTTTGCTGCTGCGCCGCCGGTGCTGCGGCACCGCCCTCGGGAGCGGGACCGCCGCCCAGGCCGGCCTCCCGGTGGAGGAACTCCGCGCGGGAGGAGAGCACGGTCGTCGTCTCGCCAAGGTGGCTCAGGCGCAGCCGCAGCTCGTCGCGCTGCCCGGCAGGGCACACCTGCACGAGGAGACGGCTCACCTCGTGGATGGAGCGCATCATCGTGGCGCGGCGGACCAGCTCGAGCTCGGAGAGGAGCGACAGCTTCTTGAGGGCGTGGTAGATGAGATCGGCGCTCGTGACCCGCTCGCCGGGCTTGTGGTGCTGCGCCTGGACCCAGTGGGCGATGATCTTCGCCGTGATCTCCGGCGGGTGCGGCATGAGCTGCTCGAAGTACTCGACCGCCATCATCGGGGCGATCTCGTCGGAGAGGTAGCGCTGCAGCTCGTCGGCCGCCTGTCGGACACCGGTGTCTTGGTTCGCCCCGGACATGGTTTTACTCCGGTAGAAATGTTGGTTCCCCAACGCCTCGGGGCAAGGCGGGGCGTCCCGGCCAGCCTTTCTCCGGGGTATCCTCCGCGTCATGGCGCAAACGACACCCCTCGTCCAACGTGGATTCGGCGCCACTTCGCGCCGCGACCGCTGGTGGATCCAGCCCCTCGTGGTCTTCCTCGGCCTCTCGACGTTCGTGGTCTACTCGACCTGGGCGGCGTTCCAGGGGAAGCACTACACTTTCGGCCCCTACCTCTCGCCGTTCTACTCGCCGGAGATCTTCGGCGACTCGCCGCACGCGTGGTTCGGACCGAAGCCGGCCATCTGGCCGGCGTGGCTCCCGTTCTCGCCGGCGTTCCTCATCCTGTGGGCGCCCGCGGGGTTCCGGCTGACCTGTTACTACTACCGCGGCGCTTACTACAAGGCGTTCTGGGCCGACCCGCCGTCGTGCGCAGTCTCCGAGCCGCGGAAGAGCTACCGCGGCGAGGCCTCGTTCCCGCTCATCATGATGAACATCCACCGCTTCTTCCTGCGCCTCGCCGAGCCGATCCTCCTCATCCTCGCGTGGGACGTCTGGAAGGCGCTCTGGTTCCCCGATCCCGCGACCGGCGGCACGCATTTCGGGATCGGGCTCGGCACCCTCATCCTCGCCACGAACGTGACCCTCCTCGGGATGTACACGCTCGGCTGCCATTCGCTCCGGCATCTCATCGGCGGGCGTAAGGACGAGCTCTCGAAGTCGGCGGCGCTGCGGGGCACCGCCTACCGCTGCGTCGGCTGCCTGAACAGCCGGCACATGCTCTACGCGTGGTGCAGCCTCGTCTCCGTCGGATTCTCCGACCTCTACGTGCGCCTCTGCTCGATGGGCGTTTGGAGCGACTGGAGGATCCTGTGAGCGCCGAGATCCGGACGATCGGGTGCGACGTCCTGGTCGTCGGCGCCGGCGGCGCCGGTCTCCGGGCCGCGATCGAAGCGTCGGCTGCGGGGGCGAAGGTCGCGGTCGTCTCGAAGTCGCTCCTCGGCAAGGCGCACACCGTCATGGCCGAAGGCGGGATCGCCGCGGCGCTGGCCAACGTCGACGACCGCGATTCGTGGCGCGTCCACTTCGCCGACACGATGCGGGGCGGCGGCTACGTCAACCAGCCGCGCATGGCCGAGCTGCACGCCAAGGAAGCGCCGGCGCGCGTGCGCGAGCTCGAGGCGTGGGGCGCCCTCTTCGACCGCACCGCCGACGGCCGGATCCTCCAGCGCAACTTCGGCGGCCATAGGTACCCGCGCCTCGCTCACGTCGGCGACCGCACGGGACTCGAGATGATTCGCACGCTCCAGGATCACGGCATCCACGCCGGGATCGACTTCTACATGGAGCGCACCGTGACCGCGCTCTTGAAGGACGGCCCTCGGATCGCGGGCGCGTTCACCTACGAGCGCGAGCGTGGACGGTTCGCCGTCTTCCACGCCAAGGCCGTCATCCTCGCGACCGGCGGCATCGGGCGCGCCTACTCGATCACGAGCAACAGCTGGGAGTACACCGGGGACGGGCACAGCCTCGCCTACGAGGCGGGGGCCGATCTCGCGGACATCGAGTTCGTGCAGTTCCACCCCACGGGCATGGTCTGGCCGCTCTCGGTGCGCGGCATCCTCGTCACCGAGGGCGTCCGCGGCGAAGGGGGCGTGCTCCGCAATCGCGAGGGCAAGCGGTTCATGTTCGACCAGATCCCCGAGTTGTACGCCGCGCAGACGGCGACCACCGAAGAAGAGGGCTGGCGTTACTGCCAGGGGGACAAGTCCGCGCGGCGCCCGCCGGAGCTCCTGACGCGCGACCACGTGTCGCGCTGCATCATGCGCGAGATCCGCGAAGGCCGGGGGAGCCCGCACGGCGGCGTGTTCCTCGACATCGCATGGATCAAGGAACGTGTGAAGGACGGCGAGGCCCACATCAAGAGGAAGCTCCCGAGCATGTACCACCAGTTCAAGGAGCTGGCCGGGATCGACATCACGAAGGAGCCGATGGAGGTCGGGCCGACGACGCACTACATCATGGGCGGCGTCCGGGTCGATCCCGACTCGCAGATGTCGAGCGTGCCGGGACTCTTCGCGGCCGGCGAGTCGGCCGCGGGTCTGCACGGAGCGAACCGGCTCGGCGGAAACTCCCTCTCCGATCTGCTCGTCTTCGGGCAGCGCGCCGGCGCCGCCGCCGCGAGATTCGCGCACGACAGCGGTGCGCCGAAGCTCGACGCGGCTCAGGTCGCCGCCGCGGAGCGTGAGGCGCTCGCGCCGTTCGCGGGCGCTCCGGACGCCGGCGAAGGGCCGTACGCGATCCAGCGCGAGCTGCAAGAGACGATGCAGGATCTCGTCGGCATCATGAGGCGCGAGGACGAGATGCGCCGCGCCCTCGAGGCGATCGCGCGCCTGAAGGCGCGTGCCGCGGCGGTGCGGGTCACCGGCAACCGCGAGTACAACCCGGGCTGGCATACGGCGCTCGACCTCCGCCACCTCCTGACCGTCTCGGAAGCGATCGCGCGCGCGGCGATCGAGCGCAAGGAGAGCCGCGGCGCGCAGTTTCGTGACGACTACCCGGAGAAGAGCCCCGAGCTCGGCAAGGTCACAATGGTCGTGCGGAAGCAGGGCGGCGGCGAGATGACCGTGGCGCGCGAGTCCCTTCCCGAGCCGACGCCGGAGCAGCGCGCCATCATCGAGGAGATGAAGTGAACCCAGAGCGGACGTTCGAGATCTGGCGCGGCGACCGGCAGGGCGGGGCGTTCCAGACCTACCGCACCGAGGTCGCGCCCGGAATGGTGGTGCTCGACGCGGTGCATGCCGTGCAAGCCGAGTCCGCGAACGATCTCGCCGTGCGGTGGAACTGCAAGGCGGGGAAGTGCGGGTCGTGCTCGGCCGAGATCAACGGCAAGCCGCGGCTCATGTGCATGACGCGCCTCTCCGATCTTCCCGACGATCCGGTGCGGATCGAGCCGATGAAGGCGTTCCCGCTGATCCGCGACCTCGTCACCGACGTGTCGTCGAACTACGAGGCGAAGAAGAAGATCGAGCCGTTCAAGCCGCGGCCCGCCGACGCCCCCGACGGCACGTGGCGCATGGCGCAATCCGACGTCGACCGGGTCCAGGAGTTCCGGAAGTGCATCGAGTGCTTCCTCTGCCAGGACGTCTGCCACGTCCTGCGCGAGCACGCGCTCCACGACAAGTTCATCGGCCCGCGCAACCTCGTCCACGTGGCCGCGCTCGAGATGCACCCGCTCGACGTCGCCGACCGGCTGCCGAAGCTGCGCGACGAGCACGGCGCCGGCTACTGCAACATCACGAAGTGCTGCACGAAGGTCTGCCCCGAGGGGATCACGATCACGGACAACGCGATCATCCCGCTCAAGGAGCGGATCGTCGATCGTTACTACGATCCGCTCCGGACGTTCATGCGCATCGTCGGTATCGATTGAGCGAGGTGGCCATGTTCGAGCTGAAACGCCTGCACAAGGACGCCGTTCCGGCCGCTCTCGCCAAGGCCGAACGCTATCGCCTCCTGAACGAGGCCCGCGAGGCGGAGAGCATCTGCCGCGACGTGCTCGCGGCCGAGCCCGGCAACGCGGCGGCGACGATCCTGCTCATCCTCGCCCTCACCGACCAGTTCATCCACCGGCTCGCCGAAACGTGGGCTGAGGCGACGGCACTCGTGGGAACGCTCCAGGACCCGCACACGCACGCGTACTACGACGGCATCTGTCACGAGCGCCGCGCCAAGGCGCTGCTCAAGAGCGGCCGCGCCGGCGCGCGGCAAGGCGCCTACGCCGATTTCCGTTACGCGATGGCGCGCTTCGAGGAGGCCGCGGCGACGGCTCCGGCCGGTGACGACAGCGCGCTCCTGCGCTGGAACACCTGCGCGCGCATCCTGAACGCGAGCCCCGAGATCAAGCCCGACACGGAGAGCGGCGTTCCTTCGATGCTCGAGTAGGCACGAACAAAGAGGGGACAGCTTCCGAAACTCTGTTCTCCGAGTTTCGGAAGCTGTCCCCTCTTTGTTTGTTGTCCCCTACTGGATCTTGGCGGCGCGTCCGCTCTCCAATGCGCGTTCGAGGATCTCGGTGAGGCGGCGCTGCGCGTCGGAGCCCTCCAGCCTCATCTTCTCGCCGAGCGCGCCTTGCCGCGCGCCGAGCTCGGCCTGTTGCTCGCTGAGGGCCCGCATCTGAGCGTTCAGCTCGTTCATGCGTGCCGAGAGCGCATTCATCTTGGCTTGAACCTCCGCATCGCGGCCCGACGCCGCCATCTCGTCGGCGAGCTTCGCCTGAATCTGCGCGAGCTGCGCTTGCTTTTCGCCGATTGCCGCCTGCTTGTCGCCGATCGCGGACTGGACGTCGCCGACACTGGACTGCTCGGTTCCCACCAGGTTCTGTGCGCGGAACGTCTCGCGGGCTTCGACGACGGTGCCGCGATCGCGCACGACATAGCTCTGCCCGTCGACACGGAACCAGATGATGTCGTCGCCCTTGCCGCGCGCATGCTCAGCCTCTTGGATGTCGCGAATGTCGCCGCACATCGTGTGCGAATCGCCGTCCGTGATGACGAAGGCGCTGTCCCGTGACTTGCCGAGATCGAGACAGCGTTCGAAAGCCGCAGGAGCGGGAGCGGGAGGCGGCGCCGGTGCCTCGGGCGCGTCCGGCACCTCGATCGACCCGGAAGCGGGGGGCGGCGGCGGCGGAGGCGGAGACGTTGCCGATCGCTTGTAGACCGTCGTCGCACGTGGGGCCGGAAGGGGAGCCGCCACCGGCGTGGGTGATGGCGTGCCGGAAGCCGGGGGCGGCGCCGCGGCCCGCGCGAGGGGAGCCCGCATCGCAGGAGCCGCAGCGGGCGCGGGCAGGGCAGCCGGGGTGGGCTCCGTCGCGGCGGTCGCAGGCGCGGCTGGCGCTTCGGGCGCCGGGGTGTCGCGCGCGACGAGCCGCACCGGCACGAACCCGGCGGCCGCGAGAGCGATCAAGATCCAGACGACGCGTGCGTGGAGCGGCTTCCGGTTCGCCGTGCGTTCGATCATCTCGAGCCTCCTTCGGAGCATGGAGCGGGGGGAGAGAGCCGCGGTCGACGCGTGCCGGCCGGTGGCGAGACGCAAGAGGAGCGTTCCGTACGTGAAGGCGTCGGCACCGCCGTGCGTCACAACGGCGTCGTCGCACGCCGCTTCCCGGGCGACGGCGTACTCGCGCTCGATCCACCATGCGAGCGGGTGGAAGAAGAAGACCCGCCGCGCCGCCGCGGGCACGATGCCGAGCCAGAGATCCCGCCGGGCCACGTGGGCCAGCTCGTGCTCGAGGACCATCTCGAGCTCCGCCGCGTCGAGGCGCGCGACCGCCGTCTCGGGGAGGAGGATCGAGGGTGCGACGAGCCCCGTCACGAGAGGGCCCGGTAGTCCGGGCACGAGAAGGACCTCGGGCGTGCGCGCCAGCCCCAGCTTGCGGGCCGCGCGCTCGCTCTGAGCGAGGAGAGCCGGATCGCGGAGCGGACGGCCCGATCGCCTGAGGCGGCGCGCGCGGATCGCCCCGGC
The DNA here is from genome assembly GCA_036275915.1 of Candidatus Polarisedimenticolaceae bacterium. NCBI lineage: Bacteria > Pseudomonadati > Acidobacteriota > Candidatus Polarisedimenticolia > Candidatus Polarisedimenticolales > Candidatus Polarisedimenticolaceae > Candidatus Polarisedimenticolaceae bacterium. The sequence continues at coordinate 36,910 of DASUCV010000010.1, forward strand.
CGACGATCCTGCGGCGAACAGGAGGAGCCCCGCGGCCCAGAGGCCCAGGAGCCAACGCTCGGGTGACGGTTTGGGCCGAGCCGCGGGCGAGGCGGGAGCGACGGTCGTCAGCCGTGCCGCGCTCTCGGTCGCGTGCTCGAGCCGGACCGGCGGCGGGAGCAGCGGCAGCTCGAGCGGCTGCACGGGCGCCAACGCGAACAGGAGCTTCGCCGCGGCGAGCCACCAGAGCGCAGCACGATGCCGTGCGGGGAGCGAGGGCACGAGCCTGCAGATCAGCGCGACGAAGAGAACGACGAAGGTCCCCTCGATCGATGCCCGCAGCAGGCGGTCGACGACGACGGCGCTCACGGCTTCCGCTCCTTGCGCTTCGATCGCAGGCGGCCGACGAGCTGCTCGAGCTCTCTGAGCTCGTGATCCGAGACGGCCTCGCGCTCGGCGAGATAAGCGACGAACGGGGAGAGGGAGCCGCCGAGCGCGCGCTCGACGAAACGCCCGACGAGACCGCTCAGCACGTCTTCGCCGCCCCGCGGGTGGTAGCGATAGACGCCGTCCTCCCGGCGGCGCGTCAGATAACCCTTCCGCCGCAGGCGTTCCATCATCGTGAGGACCGTCGATCGCGCGAGGCCGCGCGGCTCGCCGTAGCGGCCGTGAAGCTCGCCGACGGAGCCGGGGCCCCGCTCGAGCAGGTCCTTGAGGATCCTGAGCTCTTGCTCGCCGACCGGCAGCTTCGTCATGCGTGATCCCGTTCGACTACAAGTGTAGTCAATGTGATCGTACGCCTGACGACAATTGTCGTCAAGCGGCCCGCGAAAAAATTTCGGGTCAGGGGCAGGTCGCGGCGACCGTCCGCGGGGTACCGAAGCTGTTCGCGCCGAGGCCTTTTTCCACCCCGCCCGTCTTGTAGGCGACGAGATAGAAGAATCCCTGCGCTGCCGCCGGAACGTCGGTGTCGAGGAAGCTCGTGTCGGTGATGACCGGGTCACGGGAGTTCTGGCAGGTGCCGTAGCCGCCGTCGGGGAGATGGTCGGCATTCGCGTCGACCAGGTTCGTGAGCGGGCCGCGGTAGACGTCGTACTGGGTCGCCCCGGCGACGGTGTCCCAGGTCAGCGTCTGCTTGTCGGCGGCGAAACGGTCCGTCGTCTCGGCAGCGGCGTTGGCGTTGCAATCGACGTTGAGGAGGTTGCTCTGCGGATAGCTGGCGGAGTTGCCGGCCAGATCGGTCAGGGTGGTCGACGAGGTCCACGACCCGCTCGTGGAATAGCGCGGGATGACGACGCCGCACTGGAACGTGCCGCTGTTGCGCGTCCCCGAGACGGGAGCCGTCGCGGTGCACGTTTGAGACTGCGTGACGAAGCTCGCCGGCGGGACGAACGCCGAGATGCTGAGCGTGCAGCTCGCGGTATCGACGCCGGCGAGGGAGTCCGCGACGGCGATCGTGCAGGTCACCGTGTTCGGGCCGGAGCCGGTGCTGATCGCGGTCGGCGCAAAGCCGAAATTCGTGAGCGAAGGCGCGGTGATGTCTTCGGGAGACGAGTTCACGGTCAGACTCGCCGCCGGCATGTAGGCCGACGTCGGGACGTTCCCCGCCATGTCGATCGCGAGGACCGAGGGCGTCCACGACCCCGCATCGGCGTAGCGCGGGATCGTGAGCGTGCAGGAGAAGGTTCCGCTGTTCCGCGATCCCGACGACGGGGCGACGGAGACGCAAGAGACCGTCTGGCTACTGTTGGGTGCGGCGAGCTGGCATTGGGCGATGTTGACGCCCGACTTCGCGTCGGTCAGTCCCATGTTGCACGTCGTCGTCTGCGACGAGCCGGAGACGGTGACGGTCGCCGGCATGAGGGTGAACGTCGAGAGCGCCGGGGCCACCGTGTCGGGGTCGGAGGTCACGGTCAGCATCGAGGAGAAGCCGGACATCGCGGGGTTGATGCTCGCCGAGTTGCCGACCGCATCGATCGGCGTGACCGACGCGGTCCAGACCCCGGAGGGCGAGTAGCGCGGCACGATCACCGTGCACGACCAGGTCCCGCTCGTCACCGTCCCCGACGACGGAGTGGTCGCGGTGCAGCTCGCGCGATGGACGAAGTCGGGGGCGGTGAACGCGCAGGTCGCGCTCGCCGTTCCCGCGGGCGAGTCGGTGAGCGTCATGCTGCACATCACCGATTGCGACGCGAGCGTCGTGTCGATCGACGCCGGCGAGAACGTGAACGCGGTGAGCGCCGGCGGCGTGGTGTCGCACTGCGCGAGTGCGCGGGCGGAAACTGCCGAAGCGAACGAGACGGCGAGCGCGACGCGAGCGATTCCCCGGTGTCTCATGGATGTCCCTCCCCGAAACGCGTGCCACGAGTATCCGGCGAATCGGGGGATGCCGCCATCGCATGATCGTGCGAATCGGCGAAATTCAGGCCCGGTTCAGGTCGCGACCCGCCGGGCCTCGACCATGACGCAGGCGTCGTGCACGGTCCGGAACGGGGCGGCCGCCGCCGCGGCGAGCACCTCGGCGTCGAAGCTCCCGGGCTGCAGCCAGACGAGGCCGATCCCCGCCGCCTCCGCGTCCCGGAGGATCGTCAGCGTCACGTCGGGGGGCGTCACGACGTCGACGAGATCCACGGGCGCGGGCACGTCGGCGAGGGTCCGGTACACGCGCCTGCCGGCGATCGCCGTCTCGTGGAGGTTGACGGGGAGGACGTCGTACCCGCGCGCGGCGAGATCGTTGAGGATGATGTTCCCGTACTTCCGCGGGTCGTTGCTCGCGCCGACGACCGCGATGCGCGTCTTCTTGTCGCGGAGAAGCGCGCGAGCGTCCTCGAGTGCGTTCGCGGTTCTCGTCATGTCTCCATGGTAGCGCCTCCGCCCGGGTCACAAATCCGGGTCTTTCCCCTACACTGGCGGCATGAAGCCCATGCGTACCGTCCTGGTGATCCCCGCGCTGCTCGCCGCCGGCGCCGTTCTTGCTGCGGCGTCGCGGCCGATCACGCTCGCCTACAAGCTCCCGAAGAAGGGGTCGCTCGTGCGACCCGCGGTCCCGCCGTCGCTCCTCGCGGGGCCCGTGCACGTCGAGGTGGTCGATGCCCGCGGCGGCGACGATCCGGCGGCCGTCGGCGAGCAGAGGGAGAAGGAGGACGTCGTCTACGTCTGGCGCGCGAAGAACGCCGTGCCCGCCGCAGTCGGCGGATTCGTGACGACGATCCTCAAGGCGTGGGGCGTCGCCGCCGGAGAAGGCGGGGTCACGGTCGCGATCAAGCTCGAGCGCTACTGGGTCGAGGAGACGTCGGCGACGTTCGGTTCGAAATACCAGGCCGACGTGCGCCTGAGCCTCTCGCTCGTCGGACCCTCGGGCGAGACGTCGTGGACACACCCTGGTGCGGGGAAGGCCGGCTACACGGCCGTGGACGGCCGCGAGAGCACGTGCAACGAGCTTCTGGGCACGGCGCTTTACCAGGCGATGACCGAAGCGCTCGGCACGACCGACGAGCCCGCCGCGGCCGCGGCCGCGGCTGTACCGAAGCCGATGGAGCCGCAAGCGATGTTCGACGAGCTCGTCCGCTTGAAGAACGGCGGCGTCGGCGAGGACGTGCTCGCCGCCTACGCGAAGCAGCGCCGTCTCTCGCGCCCGCTCAGCGTCGACGAGATCCTGGCGTGGAAGAACGCCGGCATCCCGGACGCCGTCATCAAGCTCGCGTCGCCCTAGAGCAGGACGTCGCCGAGCGCCGGCGCCCAGATCTCGGGATCGTCGGTGGCGACGACGAGGATGTCGGGCCGGCGATCGAGCGGGAACCGGGCGATGTCGCCAAAGCCGGCGTGGCCGGTGAGGAGCGTCAGTCCCAGCCGCTGCGCGAAGGCGCAGACCTCGTCATCCGACAATCCGCGCGGGCGCTCGTCGCGGAGATCGACCACGAACGCGCCGCGGTCGCGCAGCCGCTCGACGCAGGACCGGGGCACGTCCTCGTCGACGAGCAGGCGCGGGCTCATGCGCGCTCCGACGCGATGCGGCGAGCGACCCAGAGGAGAGCGGCGCGAACGTCCCCGATGTCGATGCCGTACTCCTTCGCGACGTCCGCCTCGGCCATCCCGGCGGCCAGGCGCGCGAAGAGCACGTCCAGCGGGACCCGTGTGCCGCGGATCCGCGGGCGGCCGAATCCGACTCGATCGTCGATCTCGATGCGCTCGTCCTCCATGCAGACCCCGAACTCAAGGGACGTGCCAGAGCGCCGGCCTGAAAAAGTGGCAAGCCGCGCAAGACGCGTCACGAGGATCTCCGCGTGCGGAGAGCGGCACTCCAGGTTTCGAGAGTCGCGTATGCTCCCGCCGCCATGCTGTCGCTTTCCGTCCAGGACCTACGAAAGGACTACCCGCGAAGGCCCAGGGCGCTCGACGGGCTCTCGCTCGAGCTCGGCCCGGGGATCCTCGGCCTGCTCGGCCCGAACGGAGCCGGCAAGTCCACGCTCATGAGGATTGTCGCGACCGTTGCCAAGCCGACCGCCGGGCGCGTGACCTGGAACGGGATCGACGTGGTCGCGACGCCGAACGCCGTGCGCGAGGTGCTCGGCTACCTCCCACAGGACTTCGGCGTCTACCCGAACCTGAACGCGGTCGAGTTCCTCGAGTACCTGGCGGCGGTCCGCGGCCTCGACGCAAAGCGCGCGCGCAAGCGGATCGACGAGCTTCTCGTGCTCGTCAACCTCGTCGAGGCCGGGAAGCGGCCCCTCGGCGGCTATTCCGGAGGGATGCGCCAGCGCGTCGGCATCGCGCAGGCGCTCCTCACAGATCCCAAGCTGCTCATCGTCGATGAGCCGACGGTCGGCCTCGATCCCGAAGAGCGCGTCCGGTTCCGCGATCTTCTCGGCGAGATGGCCGGCGAGCGGATCGTCATCCTCTCGACGCACATCGTGTCGGATGTCGAGGCGATCGCGTCCGACATCGCGATCGTCGGCGCCGGCCGCCTGCTCGCGCGCGGGTCACCCGCGGAGCTGGCCGCCCGCGCGGGAGCACCGTCGGTCGAGGAGGCCTACCTCCGATTCGTCAAGGCGGCGCGGGAAACGCCGGCGTGATCGCGCCGCGCGCCCTGCTCGCGATCGCGCGCGCCGACGCGCTCGAGCGCATCCGGCGCTACTCCTTCCTCGTCACTCTCGCCGCGAGCGCCTGGATCGGCTGGCTCGTCGTCGAAGGTCAGGTGACGATGCGCGTGGGCGACTACGCCGGCGAGGTCAACGGCGCGTGGGCGGCGGCGCTCGTCGCGGCGACCGTCTCGGTGATCGTCTCGCTCGTTGGGTTCTGGATCGTGAAGAACGCGGTCCAGCGCGACCGCGACACCCGCGTGGGCGAGATCCTCGCCGCAACGCCGCTCACGAAGAGCGCCTACACGCTGGGCAAGTGCCTCTCGAACTTCGCCGTCCTCGCGACGATCGTCGTCGTGCTCGCCGCGGCGGCGCCGGTCCTCGTGTGGATGCACGGAGGGAAGGTCGAGCTGCTCCCCATGGTCGGCCCGTTCGTTCTCATCGCGCTGCCTGCGATGGCGGTCATCGCCGCGCTTGCCGTTCTGTTCGAGACGATCGGCCCGCTCTCCGGCGGGCTGGGAAACGTGCTCTGGTTCTTCGCGTGGTCCGCATTGTTCACCGTCCCGATGGTGACGCACTCGCGCCAGGCCGACATGAGCGGTCTCGTAACGATCCAGGAGAGCATGGGCGAGGCTGCGCGCGCCGCGCATCCCGACTATCGCGAAGGGTTCACCTTCTCGATCGGCCCCTCGCTCGAGGACCCCGCGCGAGGCACCTTCGTCTGGAACGGCCTCGCGTGGTCGCCGTCGCTCGTCGTGTCACGCCTCGCGTGGTTCGGCATCGCCGCACTCCTCGCGCTCGCGGCCGCCGTGCCTTTCGATCGCTTCGGCGGCGACGGCACGAGGCTCCTCCAGGCGAAACCGCGGAGCGCAGAAGGAACGCGCGGCATCGCCCTCCGGCTTCCTGCCTTCCTGCCTCCGGTCTACGCCGGCGAGCTGAAGCTCATGTTGAGCGGCCGCAGGATCTGGTGGTGGGCCGTCTTCGTCGGTCTGGCGGCGGCGTGCACGTTCGCTCCGTCCGCCTTCGCCCGCGGCAAGCTGTTGCCGTTCGCCTGGCTGTGGCCGGTTCTCGTCTGGTCGTCGATGGGGGCGCGCGAGGCGAAAGACGCAACCGAGGAGCTCGTGTTCGTCGCGCCACGGCCTCTCCTGCGTCAGCTCCCCTCGGTCTACGCCGCCGGCGTGACGGTCGCGATCGTCGCGTCGGGGGGGCTCGCCGTGCGCATCCTCGCGAGCGGGAACCTGGCGGCGTTCGGCGCGTGGCTCGTGGGCGCGCTGTTCATTCCCGCCCTCGCTCTGGCCTGCGGAACCTGGAGCGGCGGATCGAAGCTCTTCGAGGCGCTCTACGTCGTCTTCTGGTACGTCGGCCCGCTGCAGCCCGTCCCGGCGCTCGATTTCATGGGAGTGTCGGATTTGACGGTTTCCGCGGGGATTCCCGCACGCTTCGCCGCGGCGACGGCGATCCTGCTGGCCGCCGCCGTGGCCGGCCGCAGGTGGCGTTTGTCGAGGTAGAATCGCTGCGGGTCTTCCACGGGAGTCGAGTCATGAAAAACGTCGCGCGCGTCTCCATCGTGGTCTTCGTGTCCCTGTTCGCGTTCGTTTCCGCAAGGTCGAGCGGCGAAGTCTGGCGCTATCCCGAGAAGGAGGTCCCCGCGACGGGGCCCGCCCTCGTCGAAATCGGCCAGCCCGGCCGCGACAAGGCGCCACGTCTCGACGTCGTCGTCAAGGACGACAAGGGTCAGCCGGTCGCCGGCATGGCGATCAACGTCTTCCCCTACCTCGGCAAGAACGAGCCGAAGCACGTGGCCACGGCCACCGACGCCTCGGGCGGCATCGTCGTGCGTGGGATCGACATGAAGGGGCTGGACGCGGTCCGTCTCGCGTTCATCTGGGAAGCGGGCGTGAAGACGATCCGCGTGCGCGTCGAGCCGTCGAAGAAAGGCTGGGCCGTCGTCGCCGCACCTTACAAGCGCGTCGAAGACGGCAAGGACGAAGGCTCGTGCATGAACCTCTTCTCGATCAAGCCCGAGGGCGGAGGCAGCTTCCAGCTCACGTTCAAACGTCCGCCGTCGATCGCATGGTGCGAAGACATCGTCTATGGCTCGAAGAAGCACGAGCAGGTCCTCTCGCACATCAACGAGATCGGCAAGCGCGACGTCAACAAGGGCGACAAGAACATGTACAACGCCGACGACGAGGCGAAGATGGGCCTCGAGGCGTCGAACCAGTTCGACCAGAAGCTTCCCGCGATCACCGACCCCGACATCGTCGGCTACGTCACGCAGCTCGCGCTGAAGATCGTCGCCTCCTCCGACCAGCCGAACTTGAAACCGACCGTGCGCGTGGTGAACACGCAGGACGTCAACGCGTTCGTGACCGCGGGCGGTCACATCTTCGTCTTCAGCGGCTTGATCGCGGTCGCGCAGAACGAATCGCAGCTCGCGGGGGTGATCGCGCACGAAACGTCGCACGCGATCGCGCGCCATGTCACCGAGGGTGCGACGCGCAACCAGTTCGCGCAGACCGGCGCGCAGGTCGGCTCGGCGGTGTTGGGCGGTCTCCTCAAGCTGGGCAACACGACCCAGGGACTCCTCAACGAAGGGGCGACGCAATCGGCGGGGCTGGTCACCCTCCATTTCGACCGCGCCTCCGAGACCGAGGCCGATCTCCTGGGCTCGCAGTACCTCTGGAAGGGCGGCTGGGACCCGGAGGCGATCGCGCACTTCTTCGAGATGTTCGCGAAGATGTCGAAGGGGTCGTCGACGCCGGAGTTCCTCTCGACCCACCCGACCGATGCGAAGCGCGTGCAGAACGGCATCACCTGGGCGCGAGCCTTCCTGCCGGCGAAGGAGAAGTACCTCGTCGACACCGCGGAGTTCCAGGCGTGCAAGGCGAAGGTGCAGAAGCTTCCGAAGCCGCCGAAGCCGACGTCGTAAATGTTCCCACTTACTTCGAATACATGTCGATGACGCGCTCGATCGCCTTGCGACACACCTTGCAGAAGCCGACCTCGTCGCGCGTGTACATGATGCAGTCGGTCTGCGGCCGGTACAGGCCCTTCGCCTGATACGAGGCGCCTTCGAAGGCGCCGACCTTCCCCGAGTACTTCATTCCGCCGAGCATCGGCGTATCCGACTTCTGCTGCTCGCGGAAGAGCGCGTCGAATTCGGACTCGGGGGCGGCGCGCTTGATCAGCGCGAGCCGGCGGTCGAGGAACTCCTTCGCAACCTTCTCCCACGCGTCCTTGTCCCAAGGCGTCGGGAGCGGGGTCGAGGTCAGGGCGAGATCGCCCCACTTGAGGTGCGCCGGGTCGCGAAGCGCCGTGATGTTCGGCTCCCACGGCTCGGGCGCGTCGGCGGGAAACGCGGTGAACACGCCGGGCGACATGTAGTACTCGTCGGCCAGGCCCGCGAAGTGATGGCCGAACTCGTGGACGAACACGTACTCGGCGAACGCCGTGTCGACGCTCGCGGTCGCCTCGAAGTTGTAGATGCCGCCGCCGCCGTACTGCTTTTCGTTCGCGAGGATCTCGATGAACTCGTACGGCGCCTCGGAGAGCACGTCGCGCAGCGTACGGTTGTCATAGGTCAACATATATCGCTCGGACTCGAAGATGTAGTACTCGGCCGACACCGCGGTGCGCCGGAACTTGCCGACGTGCGGACGGTTCACTCCGCTCGTCGCGGCGGGAAGATCGATTGCGCGCACGTTGAAGTCGCTCCTCCGCGACTTGAACGGCTCGGTCGCGAACAGCTTGTCGGTGAGGCGCTTCACGTCCGCGTGGAACTTCGGCATCTCGGCCGCCGTGTACCCCTCGCCGAGGATGAGGAGATCGACCTTTTCCGTCGGCGGCCCGTTCTCGAAGACGGTCCATACCTTGCCCGCCGGCGCGACATCGGCCGCGTTCACGGCGGGAGACGACGGATCGACGCGCGTCGTCCAGATCTCGCGGAACAAGTTGTCCTTGCCCCGCTTCTTGAGGACGACCTGCACCGGCGCCTTCGGCCACGGGAAGCGCAGCGATTCGTGGAAGGTGCGCGTCCCGATCTTCGCCTCCGCCGTATCTTCCCACTCGCCGTAAAGCGACGCGAAGCCGCGCGAGTAGATCGTCTGGTTCGTTTGCGGATCGACGACCTCGAAGTAGTACGTGCCCAGGTTCAAGTCGTCCAGGAGGTGCGTCGTGCTTCCGGCCCACGGGCCGTCCGAGACGACGCGGTCGAGCGCGACGATCTCATGGCCGTGATCGCCGGTGTGGAAGTAGTCGAGCCGCATGGTTTTCGGCGTGAACACGAGTGAAAACGCGAGCGCGAGGATGAGCATGGGCGGAGTTTATCGCGTGCGTTATCGTAGAGACATGATCTTCTCGAAGTCCGACAAGACCCGCACGATCGACGCCACGGAAGCGCTTCCCGGCCGTACGCGACGCCTGTTCCCGGTCGCCGCGCAGCACGCAGTTCTCGGCTCGCCGATGGAGCCGCCGTTTCCCGCCGGCGCCGAGACGGCCCAGTTCGCCCTCGGCTGCTTCTGGGGCGCCGAGCGGAAGTTCTGGCAGGCGCCCGGCGTGATCTCGACGCAGGTCGGCTACGCCGGTGGATTCACGCCGAACCCTTACTACGAAGAAGTCTGCACCGGAAAGACAGGGCACGCGGAAGTCGTCCGCGTCGTCTTCGACCCGGCGAAGACGTCCTATGACGCGCTCCTCAAGCTCTTCTGGGAGAGCCACGACCCGACGCAGGGGATGCGCCAGGGGAACGACGTCGGGACGCAGTACAGGTCGGCGATCTACACGTACGGAGGCGCACAGGCGCAAGCCGCCGGGGCATCACGCGACGCGTATCAGAAGAGCTTGGCCGCGCAGGGCTACGGCGACATCACGACCGAGATCCGCGAGGCGCCGGAGTTCTGGTACGGCGAGGACTATCACCAGCAGTACCTGCACAAGAACCCGAACGGATACTGTGGCCTGGGCGGCACCGGTGTGAGCTGCCCGATCGGTCTCCCCGCTCGCTAGCCGCTAGAAGATCTCTCCGATCACGAACCGGGCGCCGCGGATGCCGTCGCCGAAGCGATAGCTGAGGCCAAGCTTCGGCATCGTCAGCTTCCACCACGCGAGCTTCGGGTTGTTCCCGAACGAGAAACCGATCTCGGTCTGCTCGTCGACGCCGGGTGTCGCTGCGGGTGCTCCGTAGGTGACGGCGACACCTCCGCCCTCGGGTTGCTTCTTCTGGATGAAGCGCGAGTACGTGATGAACATTCCGAAATCCCAGCGCGAGCGACCGGATGACCAAGGCAAATCGTGGCGGAACTCGAGGCCGACCTTCCCCTCGCCGTACCAATCGCTGAGTGCATTGCCGGACCCCGCCGCTCCCGCCCAGAGAATCTCCTGATCGGCGCGCGCGTTCCAACCGCCCACCGGAAACGACTGGATGCTGCGCAATCCCGTGTCGTAGACCCACACGAGCTGGTCACCGGAGAAATCTTTCGCCGCGCCCACATCCGCGTGCGGGTAGAGGATCCATGGATCCTGCACCCGCACCGGGAACTCGACGCCCGGAAGGAGGCTCGCCGTGCCGACCTGCGACGGGAACTCGCCTTCCAACACATCCTGTGTCTCGTAGTCGTAGAAGCCGAACGTGAGCGGCACGCCGAACGTCGCGCCCCACACGCGATCCTCAGTCAGCTCACGGATGTTGAAGTCGATCGGAATCCGGTAGATCTGGACGACGCGTCCCTCGATGTTGTAGATCCCGGATCCCGCCTGCGTCGCGAACGCGAACGAAACGCCGGTGTCCTCGGCAGCCCAGGTCGACATGGACATTCCGATGATTGCCAACGCGAGCAGAAATGGGGACATTCTGCTTTTTCCTACAACTCCTCCGACTCGCCGCATGGTCGCCGATCATAGTAGAGTTGGCGAAGGTCCCGCCTTCTCGTCAGGTTTGAGCATGCCCCGCACAGCTCGCGCTTCCGTTGCCGATGTCTGCTACCACGTACTCTCTCGCGGCAACGCTCGGCAAACCGTCTTTCATGACGCTCGAGACTTCGATGAGTTCACGACCCTCATCGCTCAAGCGAGCGCTCGTCATCCGGTCGATACGCTCGCATGGTGTCTCATGCCAAACCACTTCCACTTCGTCCTCAGACCGCGAATGGATGACGCGCTCAGTCGGTGGATGCAGTGGCTGCTTACATCCCATGTTCGGCGCTACCAGCGGCGATACTCTTCGACCGGGCGGGTTTGGCAAGGACGCTATAAGGCATTTCCGATTCAAAAGGACGATCACTTGCTCGCCGTCTTGCGCTACGTCGAGCGTAACCCCGTGCGTGCATCGCTCGCTGCATCATCCATGCAATGGAAATGGTCGAGTGCCGGACATCGAGACGCCGCGGCCGGGACACCGGAAATCAGCGGTCGAGTCCTGTCGACTTCGCCGGTCGAGCTGCCAACGCCTTGGACGCGATGGGTGGACTCACCGCTGCATGATTCAGAGCTGTCCCGCATCCGCGAATGCGCCGCGCGCGACCGGCCTTACGGCACTCACGCTTGGATCTTGGGGACCGCAGAACGGTTGGGATTGCAGTCCTCGCTGCGCGGTCGCGGGCGTCCGCCGCGTAGAATGTGAGGCAGAATGAGGCAGGGGGCGTCGATGAAATCGTGGGCAAAAGGAATGGTCTTGGCTCTTGTCCTGCTATCACGTTCGGCGCGCGCCGACTCACTCTCCGAGGTCTTCAAGAGAGTCTCCAACAGCGTCGTCGAGATTCACGCCACCGAGCGAACGGCGAGCGGAGCCGGGCTTGTGGGCACCGACGACGAGGAGATCGGTTCCGGAGTGCTCATCGAGCCGGACCGCGTCTTGACGGCGGCCCACGTCGTTCAGGTCGCGACGCGCATTGTCGTCGACGTCGCGGGCGAATCGTTGCGCGCGCAGGTGGTCGCGTCGGAGACAGGCCCCGATCTCGCCGTGTTGAAGCTTGAGCGCGCGCCGATGAAGGCGTCGGTCGCGAAGCTCGGAGACTCGAGCGCCGTTCAAGTCGGCGACGAAGTGTTCATCGTCGGCGCGCCGCTCGGGATGAGCAAGACCCTCTCGGTTGGCCATATCAGCGGCCGACGCGCCGCGAAGGGTTTGCTTGGCGGCATGCTCGGCGCGGAGCTATTCCAGACAGACGCTTCGATCAATCCAGGAAACTCCGGCGGCCCGATGTTCGACATGAACGGCAACGTCATTGGCGTCGTCAGCCACATCATCTTTCAGGAAGCAGGTGCCGGCGGGCTCGGCTTCGTCGTCACCTCGAATCTTGCGAAGGAGCTGGTGCTATCCGGCCAGACATTCTGGTCCGGGATGGAGGGGGTCACCCTCGAAGGGGACATGGCGAGGATCTTCCAGCTTCCGCAGCCCCGAGGCATTCTCGTGCAGCGCATCGCCGAGGGCTCTCCTGCGGCGAGGCTTGGGCTCCTGCCTGGCAACAAGAAGGCGATGATCGGCGACGCGACGTTCCTCGTCGGCGGCGACGTGATCCTCGCCGTGCAAGGCATCGACGTCTCGGATGACGATGCCGGACAGAAGATCCGTGAGGCGCTCTCGAAACACGATCCGAGTGCGTCGCTGTCGGTCGTCGTGCTGCGTGGTGGAAGACGCATCGAGCTCGAGCTTCGTGCGTCTCGCTGACTGAGCTCTCACCGTCAGGGCCTAAAGGTTCTGAAACAAAAAGCAGAATGTCCCCATTAATCTTTGTGCGGCCCGAAATGCGAGGCGACAACACCACGGCTCGCGGAGACGACGCCGCCGCGCGCCAGGACGACCGTGTTGCTGTAGAGGGTGCCGGTCGCGCCCGACCAGGTGAGGAAGGTGACGACGTCGCCTTCTTTCCCCGCCGAGATCTTCGGTGTGACGAACGCGGACGTCGCATTCTGCTCTTGCCGGCGACGCTTGCTCTTGGGGAGCGTGCACGAAGCGGGGGTCCCGGCGGCCAGCTTCTTGATCTCGTCCGGCTTCGTGACGAGCTTCAACGTGCCGCCGCCGGCGCCGCTCACCTGCGGATCGGTGAGAGAGACGAGCGCGTAGGCGTAGTCGAGCTTGTCGACACCGCCCGGCACGACCGGGCCGCCGCCACGCGCCGCGAGCGCCGCGTTGAACGAGGCGTTGCTCTGGGCCATCGCGTGGTCGGGTGCGAGGTTCAAGCCGAGGATCGCATCGGAGTCGCCGCCGACCAGGCGGCACTGCCCGCCGGTGATCGTGAAGACCGCCCTGCGCGGCTTGCCCTCGATTTGAGAATTCGCTTCGTAGAGCGGTAACCCCAGCGACGCATAGAGCGGCGTCTTGACCGGCTTGACGTCGAGCGACGGAGCACGGCTCTGGGGATCGGCGGGCTTGTCCGCATCCTTCGCGAAGATCGCTTCGGCGCATCCCCACGGGCTCGGACCCGTTGGACGGGTGTAGGGGGCCGGCGCGGTGAGCGCGGCGACTTCTTGTTCCGGCGTCGGCGGCGGGCCGCTGCCCTTGTAGGCGAGCGGCTTGAATCCGAATCCGTCCTGGGGCTTCCACGTCGTGTCGACGGCGTTGCTCGACCAGCTCGACTTGCTGTTCGCCATGACGTCCTTGTTCATGTCGTAGGCGTTGGTCGGAACCCAGCTCGTATCGACGGCGTCCTTCGACCACTTCGACCGGCTGTTCGCCAACACGTCGACGCTGGGGTCGTACGCATTCGTCGGGACCCACGTCGTGTCGACCGCGTCTTTCGACCACCGCGTCGGCGGCCCGAGGACCTTCAGCTGATCGTTGGGATCCTGGTTCACAGGCGCGCCGGGGCCGGCGAGCTGTTTCGGTCCCGAGTAGTCCCACGTCGGGGGCGCCTTCGGAGGACCGTCGTCGACGAGGTTGACCTGCTTGACGAGCGCCGCCGGAAACGCGACGACGTTGCCGCCGGCCATCGTGATGAGATACGACTCGCCGTCGCGGCGGATGTCCGTTCCCTTGATGACCTGCCCGTCGTTGAGGAGCAGCGACGAGTCGGCGAAGACGAGAGACGACGCGAGAACGAACGCGGCGCCGAGGACCCATCGCAGACGCATCGTGATCTCCCTGAAGCGGATAGTGTGCGCCGCCGCCGCCATCGCGGCAAGGCGCATAATCCCGAGATGCATCGCAGGTTTCTCCCTTGGGCTCTCTTGATTGTCGGGATCGCCGCGCTTCCGCATGCGGAGGCGGCGGAGAAGATGAAGGGCGTCTGCTGGGAGGCGGCAGGGCCGATCGACGGAACCGCGCTCGCGCCGCTTCACGACCTCGGCGCCGGCTGGATCTCGCAGACTCCGTTCGGCTGGGCGGTGGGGCTGGACGTTCCGGAGGTCCGTTTCTCGGGGGAAAGGGGACTCTGGGGCGAGACCGACTCCGGGCTCGTCGCGACGGCGACGGCGGCGCGCGCCCTCGGCATCAAGACGCTCCTCAAGCCGCACCTCTGGGTCCGTCACGGCGCGTGGCAGGGCGACATCGCGATGGCCACCGACGACGAGTGGGCGAAGTGGTTCGCGTCCTACGAGGCGTTCATCCTCCATTACGCGCGTCTCGCCGAGGCGAACGGCTTCGAGGCGCTCGCCGTCGGCACCGAGCTGGCCAAGGCGAGCGGCCGTACCGACGACTGGAAGCGGGTCATCGCCCACGTTCGCGCCGTTTACCACGGCAAGCTCACCTACGCGGCGAACTGGAACGAAGAAGCGGAGCGCATCGCGTTCTGGAACGACCTCGACTTCATCGGCGTGCAGGCCTACTACCCGCTGGCGACCGTCGACCGTCCCGACGAGAAGGCGATCGAGGCCGCATGGAAGCCGATCGCCGCGAGGCTCGAGGCGCTCGGCCGGCGCACCGGGAAGCCGGTGGTCTTCACCGAGATCGGCTTCAAGTCGCACGCCGGCGCGTTGAAGCAACCGTGGGTGTGGGTTACCGACGGTGACGTCGATCTCGGTCTCCAACACGACGCGTTCGCCGCGATGTTCGGCACGTTCTGGGGGAAGCCGTGGTTCGGCGGGACTTTCGTTTGGAAGTGGCATCCGTCCGGGCCGGAAGGGCCACGCGCCGAGAGAGACTTCACGCCGCAAGGGAAGCCGGCGCTCGCGGTGATCAAGAGCTATTACCGCGCCCCGTGATCCGATAGCATTCCCCCGTGCACCGCCTCGTCGCCTGCCCGAACTGCCACCGCCAGTACGACGCCGCGGCCCTCGCGGTCGGCGCGAAGTTCCGCTGCCGCTGCGGGCAGCAAGTGACCGTCCCCGAGGTCCACGCGGTCGACGCGGCGGTCGTGCGCTGCGCCTCGTGCGGCGCCGCGCGCGAAGGCGGAGCGCTCTCGTGCCGCTATTGCGGCTCCGACTTCACGATCCACGACCAGGATCTCGAGACCGTCTGCCCGTCGTGCCTCGCACGGATCAGCGACCACGCGAAGTTCTGCCACCATTGCGGCACGCCCATCGCTCCGGAAGAGATCGCCGCCGATCCCACCGACCGCGTCTGCCCGGCCTGCGGCTCGGGTCACCTTCTTCGGAGCCGCTCGCTCGGCGAGAGCGGCTTCTCGGCCCTCGAGTGCACGCGCTGCGGAGGACTCTGGCTCGGCGAGGACGCGTTCGAGGCGCTCGAGACGCGCGAGCGCGCGAGTGCTGCCCCCGAGGCCGACGCGAAGACGATACGGGACGAGATCGCGGCACGGCCGAAGGTGGTGCCGCAGACCGGCGGACCGTTCTACCGCCCGTGCCCCGTGTGCAAGACCGCGATGACGCGGATCAACTTCTCGAAGATCAGCGGCATTCTCCTCGACTCTTGCCGGCACCACGGCATCTGGTTCGACGCGACCGAGCTCGAAGCGGCCCTTCACTGGATCAAGATCGGGGGCGAGCGCGCGGCCGAGCGGCGTGACGCCGACGAGGCGAAGGCGAAGGCGTCTCAGGATCGTTTCCGGGTGGTGCCCAAGATTCCCGACGATCCCCGCACGATGACGATCAGCGACGTCGAGCACGGCCCCGGTTTCGAGCTCCTCCCCTGGCTCATCAGTACGATCTTCAAATAGGCATAGAATCCGCGCTCTAGGCACCTTTGCCTGTTGGGGAGATTCCGCCGTGATCACCAGACGATTCGCCTCGCTCGCCGTGGTCTGTCTCGTTCTCTCCACGCTCGTTCCCGCCGCCGACACGCCGCAGAAGCCGGTCGACAAGAAGGCGAAGGACGACGCGAAGGCGAAGGACAAGGCCAAGGATAAAGAGAAGGACAAGGACAAAGAGAAGGAGAAGGACGACAAGACCAAGATGAAGTCGTCGACCTTCGGTGGCCTCGCGTTCCGCGGCATCGGGCCGGCGATGATCTCGGGACGGATCACCGACGTCGCGGTCGATCCGCGCAACAACGCCGTCCGTTACATCACCGCCGCGTCGGGCAACGTCTGGAAGACGACGAACGCGGGAACGACCTGGACACCGATCTTCGACGACCAAGGGTCGTATTCGATCGGCTGCATCACGCTCGATCCAAAGAATCCGCTCGTCGTGTGGCTCGGGACCGGCGAGAACGATTCGCAGCGCAGCGTGTCGTACGGCGACGGCATCTACAAGTCGACCGACGGCGGGGCCTCGTGGGAGAACATGGGTCTCAAGGACTCGCAGCACATCTCGAAGATCCTCGTCGATCCGCGTGACTCGAACATCGTGCTCGTCGCGGCCCAGGGGCCGCTCTGGAATTCCGGAGGCGACCGCGGCCTCTATCGAACCGACAACGGCGGCAAGACCTGGAAGGCGATCCTCACCGTCGACGAGAACACCGGGATCACCGACGTGGCGCAGGATCCGCGCAATCCCGACGTGCTCTACGCCGCGGCCTATCAGAGGCGCCGGCACGTCTGGACGCTCATCGACGGCGGGCCGGGTTCGGGCATCTGGAAATCGGTCGACGGCGGCACGATCTGGAAGAAGCTCGAGAACGGCCTCCCCAAGAGCGACATGGGGCGGATCGGCCTCGCCATCGCCCCATCGAAGCCCGACACCGTGTACGCGGTCGTCGAGGCGGCCAACAAAGAAGGCGGATTTTTCCGCTCGACCGATCAGGGCGGCAACTGGACGAAGCAGGGCGGCTACAGCCCGTCGAGCCCGCAGTACTACAACGAGATCTTCGTCGACCCCAAGAACGAGAGCCGCGTCTACGCGATGGATACCTGGATGCAAGTCACCGAGGACGCCGGGAAGTCGTTCCACAAGGTCGGCGAGAAGTACAAGCACGTCGATAACCATGTGCTTTGGATCGACCCGGAGAACACCGACCACCTCATCGACGGCTGCGACGGCGGCCTCTATGAGACGTGGGACCGCGCCGCGACGTGGACCTGGTCGGAGAACCTTCCGCTCGCGCAGTTCTACAAGGTGGCGCTCGACACCCAGGCGCCGTTCTACAACGTCTACGGCGGCACGCAGGACAACAACAGCCTCGGCGGGCCGTCGCGCACGATGACCGTCCACGGCATCGTCAACTCCGACTGGTACATCACGACCGGCGGCGACGGCTTCCAGACCGTCGTCGACCCGACCGATCCGAACATCGTCTACTCCGAGGCGCAGCACGGCGCGCTCGTCCGCTACGACAAGCGAACGGGGGAGCAGATCGACGTGCAGCCGTTCCCCGCGGCCGGTGAGCCGGGCCTACGGTGGAACTGGGATTCGCCGCTGATCATCAGCCCCCACGATCACGCGCGCCTCTACTTCGCCGCGCAGCGCGTCTTCCGCAGCGACGATCGCGGCGACACATGGCGGCCGGTCAGCCCGGATCTCACACGCCAGACCGATCGCAACCAGCTCAAGGTGATGGGCCGCGTCCAGAGCGTCGACGCAGTGGCGAAGAACGCCTCGACGTCGTTCTACGGCAACATCGTCGCGCTCTCCGAGAGCTTCAAGAAGGAAGGGGTGCTCGCCGTCGGCACCGACGACGGTCTCATCCAGATCTCGGACGACGGCGGCAACGCCTGGCGCAAGACCGACAAGTTTCCCGGCGTCCCCGACGAGAGCTACGTGTCGCGCGTCATCTTCTCGCAGCACGACGCGTCGACGATGTACGCGAGCTTCGACAACCACAAGAAGGGCGACTTCAAGCCGTACGTCGTCGCCAGCTCCGACACCGGCCGCTCGTGGAAGGCGATCTCCGGCAACTTGCCGGAGCGCGGCACCGTCTATGCGCTCGCCGAGGATCCGACGACGCCCGACCTGCTCTTCGCCGGAACCGAGTTCGGCGTCTTCTTCACCGTCGATCGCGGCGCGCACTGGATCCAGCTCAAGGGCGGGCTTCCGACGATCCAGGTGCGGGACCTCGCGATCCAGGCCCAGGCGAACGATCTCGTCCTCGCCACGTTCGGCCGGGGCTTCTACATCCTCGACGATTACCGGATGCTGCGAGGCGTCACCGAGGCGTCGCTGGGCGAAGAGGCCAAGCTCTACCCGGTCCGCAACGCGTGGATGTACATCCCCAAGAGCCCGGGCGGGGGCCGTGACAAGGGGTTCAACGGCGACCGGTTCTTCACCGCGCCGAACCCACCGTTCGGAGCGGTCGTCACCTATTACTTGAAGGACGAGCTGAAAACCCTCCGGAAGACCCGCCTCGACGACGAGAAGGCCAAGGCGAAGAAGGGCGAGGACACGCCCTACCCGGGCTGGGACGCATTGAGGAAGGAAGACCGGGAGCAGGCGCCGGCGATCATCCTCACGATCAAGGACCACGAGGGGAACGTCGTGCGGCGGCTCACCGGACCCGTGACCGCCGGCTTCTCACGCGTCGCATGGGATCTCCGCTATCCCGCCTTCGATCCGACGAACCTCAGCGCGGGCGAGCCCGACCCGTGGGACCGTCTGCCGGTGGGCCCGCTCGCAGCGCCCGGGCGCTACAGCGTCTCGATGGCGAAGCGCGTCGGCGACGTCGTCACGCCGCTCGGCGCGCAACAGGAGTTCGAGGCCGTTCCCGTCGGCACGGCCTCTCTCCCCGCCGCCGATCGCAAGGCGCTCCTCGATTTCGAGGAGAAGTCCGGGCGCTTGCAGCGCGCGGTCCTCGGCGCGCAGCGCTCGCAGGGCGAGGCCCAGACGCGCATCGACACCCTCGAGAAGGCACTCATGGACACGCCGGGGGCCGATCCGAAGCTCCTCGCGGATCTTCGCGCGGTCGCGCTTCGGTTGAAGGACATCGATCTCGAGCTGAACGGCGATGCGACGCGCGCGTCCCGCAACGAATCGACGCCGCCGTCGCTGGCCGATCGCGTCCAGGCGATCGTCACCGGCGGCTGGGATGCGACCTCCGCTCCCACGGCAACGCAGAAGCGCAACTACGAGATCGCCGCGACCGAGTTCAAGCCGGTCCTCGACAAACTGCGGACGCTGATCCTCACGGATCTCACGAAGATCGAGGCCGCCGCCGAGGCCGCCGGTGCGCCGTGGACTCCGGGACGAGTTCCCGACTGGAAGCCGGAGCGGTAGAAAAAGCGCCGCATTTCTCTCCTAGAGGGGGACGGCGGGCAAGCCGTCCCCTACTCGATGGCGCGCTCTCGTGGTACATGAAAGGCACGGGAGTGCCTCACATGCGAGCGAGCGTCCGGCTCATCGGAGCGATCGCCCTGGCGTCGGGCGTCGGTTGCAACGGCGTGGGGACGACGCCCGTCGCGAGCGGTGGCGCGGCCACCGTCACGGTGGCTCCTGCCGACGCCGTCGTGCCTCCATCGACCGCCGCCGACTTCTCCGCCACCGTGACGACCGAGTCGATCGGCATCGGCGACAGCGTGCATTGGCGGGTCGCGGGTACCGGCTGCAACGGCGCTGCGTGCGGTACCGTCACCTCGCTCAGCCCCCAAACGGCGCGCTACACGGCGCCGCAAGTGGCGCCGGTTCCCGCCACCGTCGCGGTGACCGCCGTCTCGGATTCGGATCCCGAGAGCATCGGCGTCTCCTTCGTGACGGTCGGAATCACGCCGATCGCGGTGACGATCGACCCGGCATCGGCGACGATCGCGAACTGCGACCGCGTCACGCTCACAGCGACGGTCTCGAACGATTCGGCGAACGCCGGGGTGGCGTGGTCGCTCGAAGGCAGCCTCTGCGATGCCGGCAACTGCGGCACGATCTTTCCCGCCACGACCGGGAGCGGCGCGCCCGCGACCTACGCGGGCCCGTGCGCATCCGATCTCCCGTTCTCGGCGACGGTCCGAGTGCGCGCGACGTCGATCTCGGACCCGAGCCGCTCGACGACGGCGAACGTGACGGTGACGCGGTAGAACGATGAGTCAACGTCGTTCGTCACAACCTTCGCCGAGGGAAGCGGAGCCGGTCGCCGATACCCTTTGGTGCAGCTTCTGCGGCGCCGCCGAGGCCGAGGTCCACAAGATGATCGCCGGCGACCGGGCGCAGATCTGTGACCGGTGCGTGAAGGAAGCCGTCACCGTCGTGCTCGACCATGCGACCGACTCCGCCCGATCCTCCGAACGACTCGACGCCGGGTCGGCGATGTGCGGCTTCTGCCACGCGGCGAGCCTCTCTCGCAGCATCCTGGTGGGAACCGATCACGTCGTCATCTGCGAGCAGTGTCTCGCAGGGATCCTCGTCGCCGTCGCGGAAGAGCACAGCGCGGGCAAGGTCGAACCGATCGTGCTGCGGCTGCGCGCCAAGCGTTGAGTCAGACGAACTCGACAAAGGTCGCTTAGAATCCCGCCTTCATGCTCCTCACCCCCGGCCAACGCCTCGGCACCTACGAGATCGCCTCGAAGATCGGCGAAGGCGGGATGGGCGAGGTCTACCTGGCGACCGACACCTCGCTCAAGCGTGACGTCGCCATCAAGGTGCTGCCGGCCGCTTTCGCGTCGGACTCCGAACGCCTCGCCCGGTTCGAGCGTGAGGCGCAGGTGCTGGCGCAGCTCCATCACCCGAACATCGCATCGATCTTCGGCTTCCACGAGGTCGACGGCATCCGTTTCTTGGCGCTCGAGCTGGTGCCGGGCGACACGCTCGAGGAGCGGATCAAGAAGGGGCCGATCCCGCACGACGAGGTCGTCGCGATCGCGAAGAAGATCGCCGACGGCCTCGAGTACGCGCACGAGCGCGGGATCGTGCACCGCGACCTCAAGCCCGCGAACGTGAAGCTTACGCAGGGCGGCGACGTGAAGATCCTCGACTTCGGCCTCGCGAAGGCGGTCACGGGCGATGCCATGAGCGGCGGGCCCACGTCGACGCCGACGATCGTCCCCACGATGACGAGCGCGGGGACGGCGATCGGTCTCATCCTCGGCACCGCGGCGTACATGAGCCCGGAGCAGGCGCGCGGTCGGCCGGTCGACAAGCGATCCGACATCTGGGCGTTCGGATGTGTCGTGTACGAGATGATCACCGGGCAGCGTCCGTTCGAAGGCGAGACGATCTCGGACACGATCGCCGCCGTGCTCACGAAGACGATCGATCTCTCGAAGGTGAGCGATCGCAGCCTCCGCGACCTCCTTGCGCGCTGCCTCGAGCGCGATCCGAAGCTGCGCCTTCGCGACATCGGAGAGGCCAGGATCGCGCTCGGCGCTCCGCCGCGCGCCGAAGTCGCCGCGGCTCCATCGGCGGCACCCGGAACCACGCGCCGCGTCATCGCCGCCGTCCCGCTCCTCCTGCTGCTCGCAGGGGGGGCCGGGTGGTGGATGCATCGACCGCCGGCCGCTCGCGCTACGGGTACGCGCTGGGCGCTTGCCATCCCGCAGGGGCTCTCGATCACGACGAACGACCAGGTCAACGTCGCCGTCTCGCGCGACGGCAAGGTCCAGGCCCTCGTGGTGCTCGACGCCGGCGCCGTCCCGCACCTCCTCCTCCGGACCGAGGACGAGGTCGCGCCCCGCATCCTTCCCGACACCGAGCGCGCGACGTCACCGTTCTTCTCGCCGGACGGAGCATGGCTCGCGTTCTTCCGCGACGGCAAGCTGTTCAAGATGCCGGTGGCGGGAGGGCCGCCGGCGCGCCTCGCCGAAGCGACACCCACACCGCGCGGCGCGACCTGGAGCGAGGATGGGTATCTGTACATCGTCCCCAACGCTACGAATCCGCTCGCCCGCGTCAAGGAGACCGGCGGCGCGCTCGAGCAGGTGACGACGCTCGACGACTCGCGCGGCGAGCGCACGCACCGCTGGCCGGACGCGCTCCCCGGCGGAAAGGCGGTGCTCTTCACCTGCGACGATCAGAGCTCGACCGAGTACTACGACGATGCTCGCATCGAGGCGGTGCGACCGGCGACCGGCGAGCGCAAGGTCGTTCTCGAAGGGGCGAGCATGGCGCGCTACGCGCCGGGCGGCTACCTCGTCTTCGCGCGCGGCGGCGTGCTCTACGCGGTCAAGTTCGATCTCCACTCGCTCACGACGAAGGGGACGCCGTTTCCCGTCATCGAAGGTGTCTCGACCGACGTCAGCACCGGCGCCGTCGCCTTCGCGCTTTCCGGCGACGGCCGGGCGGTCTGGGTCCCCGGCGAGGTCGGCCAGCATTGGAAGGAGCTGTGGGTCGGCCGCGACGGTACCGAGAGCTCGGTGCCGATTCCCGAGGCGCCCTACAACGAGCTGGCGCTCTCGCCGGATGGCAAGCGCGTCGCGCTGACCGGCGGCGAAGGTGGCGTGTCCGATCTCTGGGTGTACGACCTCGAGCGCGACTCGATGACGCGTCTCACGACGGGGCAGTACATCTCGCGGGCGATCTGGTCTCCCGACGGCAAGCGCATCGTCTTCGGCACGCGCCTGCAGGGCCCGAAATCGCAGCAGAACCTGTGGCAGATCGCGTGGAAGGCCAGTGACGGCAGCGCCGACCAGGAGGTCTTGCTCGAGAAGCAGCGAACCCTCCTCCCCAGCGGCTTCTCCCACGACGGAAAGGGTCTCTTGTTCAACGGACTCGACGCGACGGGAACGAAAGGGGAGATCTCGCTCCTGCCGCTCGAAGGCGAGCGGACGCCGAGGCTGCTCGTCGGTGGGCCCGGATCCAAGGGAAATGCCGTCCTGTCGCCCGACGGCCGGTTCCTCGCGTACAACTCGAGCGAGAGCGGGATGCCCTCGATCTTCGTCCGCCCGTATCCGACCGGGGATGCGCGGTGGCAGATCTCGACGCCGCAGGGGACCGAGCCGCGCTGGAGCGCGGACGGGAAAGAGCTGTTCTACCGGTGGGGAGGCGTGCTCTACGTCGTCAAGATCGACAGCACGCAGGGTTTCAGCGCGGGCCGGCCGGAGCGGCTCTTCGACCGGGTCGCGATACAGAACACGATCTCGACCTTCGGCATCTCTCCCGACGGCAAGCGCTTCTTCACCTTCCGAGGCGCGGCGGGGGTCACGGAGATGCGCACCGTCGACATCGACACGGGATTCGCCGAGCGCCTCCAGAAGACGGTCGCGAAAAATTGAATTTCTGACAGAATTCGCCCCGTGTCTCTGATCCCCGGCTCGAAACTCGGCCCTTACGAGATCACCGGCCCCCTCGGCGAAGGGGGGATGGGCGCCGTCTATCGCGCGACCGACACGAAGCTCCGGCGCGAGGTCGCCATCAAGGTCCTGCCGGAGGCGTTCACGCAGGACGCCGAGCGCCTCGCCCGGTTCGAGCGCGAGGCGGTGACGCTGGCGCAGCTTCACCATCCCCACATCGCGTCGATCTTCGGGCTCGAAGAATCGAGCGGCGTGCGCGCGCTCGTCATGGAGCTGGTGCCCGGGCCGACGCTCGCGGAGCGTCTCGCGAGCGGGCCGTTGCCTGTCCCCGAATGCATCGCGATCGGGCGGCAGATCGCCGAGGCACTCGAGGAGGCGCACGAGAAGGGGATCGTCCACCGCGATCTCAAGCCGCAGAACGTGAAGGCGCCGGTCGACGGCAAGGTCAAGGTTCTCGACTTCGGCCTCGCGAAGGCGATGGATGGGTCGCCGGCGATCGCGTCCGGATCTTCGCCGACGCTCATGAACTCGCCCACGATGACCTCGGTGCAGGGGACGCAGCTCGGGATGATCCTCGGCACCGCGGCGTACATGGCGCCCGAGCAGGCGCGCGGCGGCGCCATCGACCGGCGCGCGGACATCTGGGCGTTTGGCGTCGTGCTCTACGAGATGCTCACCGGCGTCTCGCCGTTCGAGGCGGACACGGTGAGCGACACGCTCGCGGGAGTGCTCAAGAGCGAGATCGACTTCTCGAAGGTCCCTGCGTCGACGCCGGCCGCGGTGCGCCATCTCCTGCGGCGCTGTCTCGAGCGCAATCCGAAGAATCGCCTCCGCGACATCGGCGACGCGCGGATCATCCTGCAAGAGACGACCTCCACCGACGAGGTGGTCGCCGTCCCGTCTCGGGCGAACTGGATTCCCTGGGCGATCGCGCTCGTCGCGATCGCTGCCGCGATCGTGCTCGGCACGTCTCGTCACGCGGCCGCACCGCCTCCCGCACCGCGCGCCCCCACCGCGCTCGGCATCGTCGTGCCGCCCGATCACTACATACGACGCACCGATCGGCCGATCATCGACCTCTCGGCGGACGGGCGCATGCTCCTCTTCTTGGCCGAGGGAAACGGACCCGTCGCGATCATGAAGCGCCCGCTCGATCGGCTCGAGGCCACCGAGGTTCCCGGAACCACCGGCGCCGACGAGCCGCGTCTCTCTCCCGACGGACGCTGGATCGCCTTCTTCGCCGACGGCTCTCTCAGGAAGGTTCCCGTGGACGGCGGCACGGCGGTGATCCTTGCCGAGGCACGCGCTCCGCGGGGGCTCTCGTGGACGCCGGACGGCTCCCTCATCTATTCCCCGCTGTACAACGGAGCGTTGAAGCGGGTCCCGGCGACCGGCGGATCACCGGTCGACGTCACCAAGCTCGATCCGGCGCGTGCCGAGCGGAGCCATCGCTGGCCGCAGGTGCTCCCCGGCGGGAAGACGGTGATCTTCACCGTCGGCGACATGTCGAGTCCCGGCGACTACGACGGCTCGAAGATCGACGCGGTCGACCTCGCGAGCGGCAAGCGGACGACGATCCTCGAAGGCGCGCGCATGGCCCGCTACACCGCCGCGGGGTACCTGGTGTACCAGCACCAGGACACGCTCATGGCCGTACGCTTCGATGCCGATGCGCTGAAGGCGACCGGCTCGGCGTTCGCGATCCAGGAGCACGTCGGCGGCGAGACGAGTAGCGGCGCCGGCTTCTTTGCCGTGAGCGAGGCCGGCGTCGTCGCGCTCGCCCCGAAGGACGCGATCCCGAGCGAGCGCGCCCTCGTCCTCGTCGATCGGCAGGGGCACGAAACCGAGCTGGCCGCGCCCCTGGCCGAATACAACCTTCCACGCGTCTCTCCTGACGGCAAGACCCTCGCCGTCGACATCGGGAGCGGAGCCTCGGCGGACGACGACATCTACCTCATGGACTTCGCCACGCAGCACATGCAGCGTCTCACGTTCAATCAGGGGCACGGCCACCCGCTCTGGACACCAGACGGCAAGTGGATCATCTACACGCGGGGGCGCAGCGGCAGCGTCGGGTTCGCGAAGAAGGCCGCCGACGGCACCGGCGCCGAGATCCTGCTCAAGGCGTCGTCGACGCTCGGCTTCGCGGACGCATGGCTCGCCGGCGGCCAGCGGATGCTCTTGACCGACGCGTCCGAGAGCATCGACGTGAAGATCCTCGAGCCCGATCTGAAGACGATCACGCCGCTCTTTGCGACGCCTACGGCCTCCGAGTACGCTCCCGCGATGTCGCCCGACGGGCGCTTCGTCGCCTACACCTCGACCGAGAGCGGGTCCGACGAGGTGTACGTCGAGACGATCCCCACCGGCGGCGGTCGATGGCAGGTCTCGACCGGCGGGGGACTGGACCCGGTGTGGTCCCACGACGGCCGAGAGATCTTCTTCCTCTCCGGCGTCGACGTGATGGCGGCCGCGGTCGACACGAAAGCGACTTTCCGCGCCGAGGCTCCGAAGAAGCTGTTCGGCGGTCAATACGACCTTCGCACGCCCCCCGTTCGGAACTATGACATCACGGCCGACGGCCGCTTCCTCATGATCAAGCGGAAGTTCCTCCCGGGGGTTCCGCGGCAGCTCGTCGTTCTCGACGGCTGGCAGAGCCTCGATCCCGCCAAGGCCAAGCGGTGAGCCTTTCCCCCGGCACACGTCTCGGCCCGTACGAGGTCGCCGGCCCTCTCGGGGCCGGCGGCATGGGAGAGGTCTACCGGGCGAAGGACACGCGCCTCGGCCGCGACGTCGCGCTCAAGATCGTCCCCACGCATCTCTCTCAGAACCCCGAGGTGCGCGAGCGGTTCGAGCGCGAGGCGCGCGCGATCTCGTCGCTCAATCACCCGCACATCTGCACGCTCTACGACATCGGCCGCGACGGTGACGCCGACTACTTCGTCATGGAGCTGCTCGAGGGGGAGTCGCTCGCGACGAGACTCGAGCGTGGGCCGCTGAAGCTCGACGAAGCGCTCAAGATCGCGGCGCAGATCGCCGACGGTCTCGCCGCGGCCCACAAGCAGGGGATCGTCCATCGCGACCTCAAGCCGGGGAACATCGTGCTCACGAGATCGGGGGCGAAGATCCTCGACTTCGGCGTCGCGAAGCTGCGCGAGGAACAGGTCGTCGAGATGGCGACACGGACGACGCCGCTCACGACCGCGGGCTCGATGGTCGGGACGGTTCAGTACATGTCGCCCGAGCAGCTCGAGGGGAAGCCGGTCGATCACCGCTCGGACCTCTTCGCGTTCGGTGCGCTCCTCTACGAGATGGTCACCGGCAAGCGCGCGTTCGAGGGACAGAGCCAGGCAAGCGTGATCGCCGCGATTCTCGACCGCGAGCCGCGGCCGGTTTCCCAGATGATCCCGACGGCTCCCGAAGCCCTCGACCGTATCGTCACGCTCTGCCTTGCGAAGGATCCGGATCAGAGATGGCAGAGCGCCGGCGATCTCGCGCGCGAGCTGCGCTGGATCGCCGACGGGAAAACGCCGTCCACGTCCAGTCCCGCTCCCACGATCGTCGCGAAGGGGATGAAGGGCCGCGAGCTGATCGCGTGGGGCGTCGTCGGGATTCTTCTCGCCGCGACTATCATCCTTCTCCTGCGGCCCGCCCCCGCGGTGGCCCCGACGATGCTGCGGCGGTTCGTCGTGGACTCGCCGGAATCCGCGATGATGGCGCCGGATGCCGTCTTCTCCCGCATCTCGCCGGACGGGCGCACGCTCGCGTTCTTCGCCTCGGATGCGAAGGGAGTCTCGTCCCTGTGGCTGCGCCCGCTCGACTCCCTCGAGGCGCATGCCTTGCCGGGCACGCAGGACGGCTCGCTCCCGTTCTGGTCTCCCGACGGGCGCTACGTCGGCTACTTCGGGAGCGGGAAGCTCAAGAAGGTCGCGATCGACGGCGGGACGCCGGAGTCGATCTGCAACGTAGGGGACGGGCGCGGCGCGACGTGGAGCGAGAACGGCACGATCGTGTTCGCTCCGGAGTCGGCCGGCGCGATTTACCAGGTTCCGCAGGGGGGCGGTGACGTGCGTCCTGTGACGGCGCTCGATGCGTCGCGCAAGGAGACCGGGCACCGCTGGCCGTACTTCTTGCCGGACGGAAAGCACTTCCTCTTCGTGACCATGCCTGCCGATCAGGGCACCTTCGACGTGTTCATCGGCTCGACGAGCGGTCCGGAGCGCACGTTTCTCGTCAAGGCCTCGGGGGCGCCGGTCTATGCATCGCCCGGCTGGCTCATCTACCCTCGGGAAAACACGCTCATGGCCCAGCGCTTCGATGCGGCCAAGCGCACGCTCGTCGGCGAGCCGAAGAGCCTCGGCGCGGCCCCCGCGCCATCCGACTGGACCGGTGCCGCAGTGCTCTCCGCTTCGCGCGACGGTGTCCTCGCGCGATCGGCCTGGGTCTTCAAGGACACCCAGCTCTCCTGGTACGACCGAGCGGGCCACCTCGTGAGCGAGGTTCCGTTGCCGTCCGGCCGATACGGGATCGCCGCGATTTCACCCGACGGGAAGCGCATCGTGATCACACGCCGGACCGCGACGTCGAAGAGCGACCTCTGGCTGATGGACGTCGACCACCCGGTGCCCTCGCGGCTGACCTTCGGATCGGTCGATACCACCAACTACGTCGCCTGGTCACCCGACGGCCGGCACGTCGCGTTCGGGACGGATCGCAACGGACCGGTCGACGCCTACGTCAAGCCGGTCGACGGCAGCTCCGACGAAGTCCCGATCCTCACCGGCGGGGCGCTCTTCAAGTCGCCGACGAGCTGGACGGCGGACGGACGCTCGATCGTCTACGAGCAGCCCGACGCGACGACGGGTTGGGACATTCTCATGGTCCCCTCCGACGGCAAGGGCACGCCCACACCGATTCTCCAATCGAAGAGTGCCGAGCGGGTCGGAGTGGTTTCCCCCGATGGACGGTGGATCGCGTACAGCTCGGACGAGTCGGGGCGCCTGGAGCTCTACGTCCAATCGTTTCCCACAGCGGGATCAAAGGCCCAGGTCACGAGCGCGGGAGAATTCGGGTCGATGAAACGCTGGACCAAGGGGGGCAAGGAGCTGATGTTCCTCGGAATCGACGGCCGCACCGTCATGGCTGCCGACGTGAGCATCGGAGCCACGTTCCACGCCGGGGCACCGCACGAGCTGTTCAAGCTACGACCCGATTGGACCGGCTGGGACTTCACCCCCGACGGCGAGCGCGTGCTCGTCGTGGCGCCCGCCGGCCCGCCCCAAGCACCGGCAATCGCGATCGACCTGAACTGGAGCGCGGAGCTGGAACGATGAGCCTCTCCCCCGGAACGAAGCTCGGCCCGTACGAGATCGGCTCGCCGCTCGGCGCGGGCGGGATGGGCGAGGTCTACCGCGCGAAGGACACGCGCCTCGGCCGCGACGTCGCGGTAAAGCTGATCCCCGCGCACCTCTCGCAAAACCCCGAGGTGCGCGAGCGGTTCGAGCGCGAGGCGCGCGTCGTCTCGTCGCTCAATCACCCGAACATCTGCACGCTGTTCGACGTCGGTCGCGACGGCGACGCCGAGTACTTCGTCATGGAGCTGCTCGAGGGCGAGTCGCTCGCGACGCGTCTCGAGCGCGGCGCGATGCGGCCGGAGGAGGCGCTGAAGTACGCGTCGCAGATCGCCGATGCGCTCGCGGCGGCGCACAAGCAGGGGATCGTCCACCGCGACCTCAAGCCGGCCAACGTCGCCCTGACGAAGACCGGTGCCAAGGTCCTCGACTTCGGCATCGCGAAGCTGCGCGAGGAGCAGGTCGTCGACATGGCGACGCGCACGACGCCGCTGACCACGGCGGGGACGATGGTCGGGACGATCCAGTACATGGCGCCGGAGCAGCTCGAGGGGAAGCCGGTCGACCACCGCTCGGACCTCTTCGCGTTCGGGGCGCTGCTCTACGAGATGCTGACGGGAAGGCGCGCGTTCGACGGCGGTAGCCAGGCGAGCATGATCGTCGCGATCCTCACGACCGAGCCGCGTGCGGTCTCCGAGCTGATCCCCGCGTCGCCGCCCGCCGTCGATCGCATCGTCAAGCTCTGCCTCGCGAAGGATCCGGAGGAGCGATGGCAGAGCGCAGGTGACCTGGCGCGCGAGCTGCGCTTCATCGCCGACGGGCGCAGCACGTCCACGACGACGAGCGGAAGCGCGCCGGCGGTCGTCGTGACGCGCAAGCCGCGTATACCGGTGTGGCTGGCCTCGGCGCTCGTCGTCGCGGGAGCTGCGATCGCGGCTGCGACGGGATGGACGCTGCACCGGCCGCCGGCCCAGCCGCTGATTCGATCGAGCATCGTCCTCCCCGCAAGCGCCCAGCTCGATAGTGACAACGCCTCGCTGAAGCTTGCGCCCGACGGGTCCGCGTTCGTCTACGCCGCGGCCGAAGAGGGGAAGCCGCTCCAGCTCTGGGTCCGATCGCTGTCGAGCCTCGTCGCGCAGCCGCTCGCCGGGACCGAGGGAGCGACGTATCCGTTCTGGTCGCCGGACGGGAAGTCGATCGGCTTCTTCGCCGACCGCAAGCTCAAGAAGGTGCCGGCGTCCGGCGGCGCCGTCGTGACGCTCTGTCCCGCCGAGGAAGGGCGCGGGGCCTCCTGGGGCGAAGGGGACGTCATCGTTTTCTCGCCGAACGTCTTCGCGGCCCTCTACCAAGTCCCGGCCGCGGGCGGTCAGCCGGTCGCGCTCACCGACATCGGCGATGTCGCGAAGGAGCAGGTCACCCACCGCAACCCGCACTTCCTGCCCGGCGGCAAGAAGCTCCTCTACTTCTCGGGGAAGCCGTCGGCAGACGAGACGAACGGTATCTACGCGCTCGACCTCGCGACGAAGAAGTCCACGAAGATCATGACGGTCGACAGCGAGGGCGTCTACGTCGCTCCCGGCTATCTCGCCTTCGTACGGGACGGCAACCTGATGGCGCAGCCGTTCGATCCGTCCTCGCTCAAATTGTCGGGCGAGGCGGTGCCGGTCGCCGAGAAGGTCCAGTTCAACTCGAACCGGCGAACGGGAACGTACGCGTTCTCGGAGACGGGGCTGCTCCTCTATTACAACGGGACGATCCTGAGCCCCAGGCAGCTCACCGTATACGACCTCGACGGCAAGGTCACGGCGACCCTCGGCGAGCCGGCGATGTTCTGGATGCAGCTCGCCGTCTCCCCCGACGACAAGACGGCCGCCCTCGCCATCCGGAAGCCGGAGACCGGAAGCGACCTGCTCGTCTACGATCTCTCTCGCGGCACGAGCAGCAAGCTGAATTCGGACCAGCGCGACAACATGGCGCCCGTCTTCTCACCCGACGGACGGCTGGTCGTCTATCGCGACACGCCGGGATACTTCTGGGTGCGTTCGGTGGACGGCGCGACGCCTCCCCGCAAGGTGAGCGCCCAAGCAGAGGCCGTGGGGATCGTCGTCGACTGGTCGCCCGACGGCTCGACGCTGCTCGTCTCGAGCCTCGTCCCCAAGACGGGGTTCGACGTCTGCACGCTCTCGCTTCACGGGGACGGCAAGCTCGTCCCCTTCGCGGCCTCGCCGGCGAACGAGACGTTCGCGGCGTTCTCTCGCGACGGCCGCTGGATCGCTTATCTCTCGGACGAGTCCGGGAAGACCGAGATGTACCTCGCGCCCTATCCCGGACCCGGCGGCAAGTCGCAGATCTCGACGGGTGGTGCCGCCGTCGGAGGATGGCTCGGCGCCGGCCGCGAGCTCTGGTACGCGAACGCCGACGGCAAGTTCTTCGCCGTTCCCGTGACCGTTCAAGGGGCCGGCGTCGAGTTCGGAACGCGCCGCCCGCTCTTCGGAGGGCAGCCGCTCCGGTTCGAGTTCGGCCAGTTCACACACGACGGCAAGCACTTCGTCGCCGCCGTCTCGCCTGTGACCTCCACCGGCCCCATGATGACCCTCGTGAATCACTGGTCGGCGGACCTCACGCGATGAGCCTCTCCCCCGGAACGAAGCTCGGGCCCTACGTGATCGAGTCGCCGCTCGGCGCGGGCGGGATGGGCGAGGTCTACCGGGCGAAGGACACGCGCCTCGGGCGCGACGTCGCGGTGAAGATCCTCCCCGCGCACCTGTCGCAGAACCCCGAGGTGCGCGAGCGCTTCGAGCGCGAGGCGCGCGCGATCTCGTCCCTGAACCATCCGCACATCTGCACGCTCTACGACATCGGCCGGGAAGGCGATGCCGATTACTTCGTCATGGAGCTGCTCGACGGCGAGTCGCTCGCGACGCGTCTCGAGCGAGGGCCGGTCAAGCTCGACGAAGCACTGAAGATCGCGGGGCAGATCGCCGACGGCCTCGCCGCCGCGCACCGGCAGGGGATCGTCCACCGCGACCTCAAGCCCGGGAACATCGTGCTCACGAAGGCCGGAGCCAAGATCCTTGACTTCGGCGTCGCGAAGCTCAAGGAAGAGCAGGTCGTCGACATGGCGACCCGCACCACGCCGCTCACGTCGATGGGCGCGATGGTCGGCACCGTGCAATACATGGCGCCGGAGCAGCTCGAGGGGAAGCCGGTCGATCAGCGTGCCGATCTCTTCGCCTTCGGCGCGCTCCTCTACGAGATGGTCACCGGCCAGCGCGCCTTCCCTGGCCAGAGCCAGGCGAGCGTCATCGCGTCGATCCTCACGACCGAGCCGCGACCCGTGTCGGAGGTCATCCCGACGTCCCCCGCCGCGCTCGACCGCGTCATCAAGACTTGCCTCGCGAAAGACCCGGAAGAGCGCTGGCACGGCGCCGGCGATCTCGCGCGCGAGCTGAAGTGGATCGCCGAAGGAAAGCCCGATCCCGTCGCGAAGGCGAAGCGCGGAAGCAGTCGCGAGAAGGTCGCATGGTCGGCCGCGATGGCCTTTCTTCTCGCGGCCGTCGTTCTCGCGTTCCGTTCGCCGACACGCGCCGAGAAGGCGATCCCGACGACGCGCTTCTCGGTCGTCCCGTCGCAGGGGACGCTCGAAGGGCCGCCGGTCGTGTCGCCGGACGGGCGCTTCATCGCCTACGTGCTCAATCCAGAGGCCGGCAACCCAGGGCTCTGGCTACATTCCCTCGAGACGGGCGACGCCAAGCCGCTCAACGGAACGGAAGGCGCACGCCAGCCGTTCTGGTCGCCGGACGGCAAGTGGATCGCCTTCTTCGCTCAGGGCCGGCTCAAGAAGGTGGCGCTCACCGGCGAGCCGCCGGTCAAGATCTGCGACGCCGCCGACGCGCGCGGGGGGACCTGGGGATCCGGGGGCGACATCCTCTTCTCGCCGACCGCCGCCTCGGGTCTCTTTCGCGTGAGCGCGGCAGGCGGTACCCCAGCCGTTCTCACCAGGAACGACGCGTCGGCGGGAGAGCAGAGCCACCGCATGCCGACCTTCCTGCCGGACGGCAAGCACTACCTTTACACCGCGAGCGGATCGAGCGACCGCGGCGGCGTCTACTGGGCGACTCTCGGCGACGACAAACGAAAGCGCCTCCTCCCCGACATCACGGGGGCGAAGTACGACGAGCGCGGCTACCTCGTCTTCCGTCGCGGCGGCGCGCTCATGGCCCAGGGGTTCGATCCGGACCGCGGCGAGCTTCGCGGCGACGCCGCGGTCATCGCAGCGGACGTGGGTACGGATCCGCAGATCACCGCCGCCGACCGGTTCTCGATCTCCCGCGACGGCACGCTCGCGCTCAGGAAGGGCGCGAGCGAGCAGATGCGGCTGACGTGGATGGATCGCACGGGGAAAGCGCTCGGCATGGTTGCTCCGGAACACTCCCTCTTCGAGCCGGCGTTCTCGCCCGATGAGACTCACCTCGCGGCCGGCGGCACGCTCGCGGGCGCCACCGAAGGAGCCGTCTGGATCGTCGACCTCCGCCCCGGCGGACAGATCTCCCGCCTGACGTTCGGCAAGCGGGAGGCCGAAACGGCGAACTTCGCTCCCGATGGCCGCTCCGTCGTCTTCTCGGAACCGACCGAGAAAGGATTCTCGCTCGCGCGCAAGTCCACGGACGGCACCGGCGAGGAGGAAACGCTCGTCGTCGCGCAGCATCCGATCTGGGCGGACGGCGTGTCGCCCGACGGCAAGTTCGTCATCTGCGAGCAATACGAGCCCGAGACGGGAAGCGACCTCTACCTGCTGCGTCTCGACGGCTCGCACGAGATGGTCCCTTACAGGAAGACGGCCAACAACGAGACCCATGCGACGTTCTCGCCCGACGGCCGCTACGTCGCCTACGTGTCCGATGAACAGGGGATCGCCGACATCTTCGTCGAGACGGTGCCCGCGTCCGGTAGCCGCTGGCAAGTGTCCACCGGCGGCGGCGACCAGCCGGCGTGGCGCGCCGACGGCAAGGCGCTCTACTACATGAACATCAATCGCATGCTGACCGAGGTCGAGATCAAGAGCACCTCGCCTCTCACGCTCGGCGCGCAGCATCCGCTCTTTCGCCTCGTGGTGCCCACGGTCTCGCTCACCGGCCCGCGCACCTTCTTCGCGGTCACGCGATCCGCCGATCGCTTCGTGGTCAACACGCTCGTCGGCGACCAGGGGAAACCGGGGTTCGACGTGGCCCTCAACTGGGAGCCCCCGGTGGCGGCGAAGTAGAATCGGACCTCTTTGGGGAGCGCTCGATGGACAGACAGCAAGACGGAATCTGGACCCCGCCTCGATCGGTCGTCGATCAGGCCCACGTCAAGGACTACGACAAGCTCCGCGACGAGGCCGGTCGCGATCTCGAAAAATTCTGGGAGCAGCGTGCGAAGACGCTCGAGTGGTTCGCTCCCTGGAAGAAGGTGCTCGACGCGTCCAAGGCTCCCTTCTATCAGTGGTTCGTCGGCGGGAAGACGAACATCGTCCACAACGCGATCGACCGTCACCTCAAGACCGCCACGAGGAACAAGCTCGCCTTCATCTGGGAGGGTGAGGACGGGACGGTCAAGACGTACTCGTACCACCGGCTGAACCGCGAAGTCTGCCAGTTCGCTGCCGTGCTGCGGAGCATGGGCGTCAAGAAGGGCGACCGGGTCACGATCTACCTGCCCCGTATCCCCGAGCTTCCGATCGCGATGCTCGCCTGCGCGAAGATCGGCGCGGTGCACTCGGTCGTCTACGGCGGGTTCTCGGTCGAGGCGCTCCACGGCCGCATCGAGGACTCGGAGTCGAAGGTCGTCGTCACGGCGGACGGCGGCTACATGCGCGGCAAGATCGTGCCGCTGAAGCAGATCGCCGACGAGGCGGCGAAGCGGACCGGCGTCGTCGAGCACATGATCGTGGTCAAGCGCACCGGCGAGAACGTCCCGATGGAGCCCGAGCGCGATTACTACTACCACGAGCTGGCCGCGCTCCCCGGAGCGCGCCGGTCCGGGAACGAGCCGACCGAGGTCATGGACGCGGAAGATCCGCTCTTCATGCTCTACACCTCGGGCACGACGGGAAAGCCGAAGGCGATCCTCCACACGCATGGCGGCTACCAGGTCGGCGTCTCGACGACGCTCGAGTACTGCCTCGACATCAAGCCGGACGACCGTTACTGGTGCGCCGCCGATCCCGGTTGGATCACGGGGCACAGCTACATCGTCTACGGGCCGCTCATGCTCGGTGCCACGTCGATCATCTACGAAGGCGCGCCGACGCACCCGTACCCCGACCGGTGGTGGAAGATCGTCGAGACGTACGGCGTCAACATCCTCTACACCGCGCCGACGGCGATCCGCGGCCTCATGCGCTTCGGCGACTCGTGGCCCAACCGGCGCGATCTCTCGTCGCTTCGCCTCCTGGGCTCGGTGGGCGAGCCGATCAACCCCGAAGCGTGGCGCTGGTATCACCGCGTCGTCGGAAAGGATCGGTGTCCCATCATCGACACGTGGTGGCAGACGGAAACCGGCATGTTCATGATCGCGCCGGTCCCGTCGTTCCCCTTGAAGCCGGGATCCGGAACCAAGCCGTTCCCCGGGATCAAGGCCGAAGTCCTCGACGAAGACGGCGAGCCGGTGAAGGCCGGCGAGGAAGGCAAGCTCGTCATCACGACGCCGTGGCCGGCCATGATGCGCACGATCTACAAGGACCCCGAACGCTACGTGAAGCAGTACTGGTCGACGTTTCCCGGCAAGTACTTCACCGGCGACTCGGCGCGCATCGACGCCGACGGCTACTTCTGGATCATCGGCCGCGTCGACGACGTCATCAAGGTCTCCGGCTACCGCCTCGGCACCGCCGAGATCGAGTCGGCCCTCGTCAGCCACAGCGCCGTCTCGGAGGCCGCCGCCATCGGCATCCCGCACGACGTGAAAGGCAACGTCATCTACAGCTACGTCATGCTCAAGGCCGGCCAGCAGCCGTCGCCCGAGCTCGCGCAAGCGCTCGTCGAGCACGTCGGCCACGAGGTCGGCCCGATCGCGCGCCCCGAGAAGGTCGAGTTCGTCGCCGCGCTCCCGAAGACGCGCTCCGGCAAGATCATGCGACGCGTGCTCAAGGCACGGGCGCAGGGACTGCCGGAAGGCGATCTGTCCACGCTCGAGGAGTAGACTCCGTAGCCCGCGTCAGGTCAGCCCGTTGATGGTAGCCTCGAGACGTCGCACTGGCCGTATCGAACCAACTCGAGGAGATCATCATGAACACATCTGCCCTTCCGTGGTTGACCGTTCGCCGATACGAGGGCGTCACAGACCCGAAGGAAGCCGAGCGCGTGGTGAGGGATGGCTTCGTGCCCCTGATCAGCAAGCTCCCCGGATTCATCTCCTACTACTGGACCGATGCCGGAAACAACGTGATGATTTCGGTGAGCGTCTACACGAACAAGGAAGCCGAGGAAGAGTCCAATCGCGTCGCCGCAGATTTCGTGAAGCAGCGTATGACGGCGCTGCTTCCGAATCCTCCTCGGATCACGGCCGGTCACGTCGTCGCGATGGGGAAGAAGGAATAATTCGGCAGCGCCACAAGACGCACCCTCGACACAAACCTTGGAGCCGGCCAATGCGATCGTTGTGTAAGGCACTCCTGATTCTCTGCTTCATCCCCTGGAGCGAGCACGACGCTTCGGCGAACCCGACCGCTGCGCAGTCGGCGATCGAATCCTTCAACAAGTCACTCGACTCGGCGACCAGACACATGGACAACGCCGCCGTCTTGGCGCTTTGGGAAGACGACGGGGTCAGCCTTCTTCCCTCGACCCCACCAATCGTCGGCAAGACGGCCATCGGCAAGTTCCTGAACGACGTCACCGCGCAATACCCGGGCGGTCGCATGGAGAAATTCGAGATGGAGTGCCACGACATCGTAGTCTCCGGCGACTGGGCGTCGGAGTGGTGCACCGAGCATCAGCGGGTGCTGTTCCCCGGCGGCAAACCACCGTTCGAAGGTTGGGGAAAGATGCTGTTCGTCCTCCATCGCAGCGCAGGCGTCCGGTGGCGAATCAAAGAGGAAATGTGGAACGCGGCTGTAGCTCCACCGGCTGCTTCCCACTGAGAGCGACAGTGCGGGGGATGCGCTCGCACGCGAGGCCACTCGGCATCGCGCCGGATCGAGAACAAAGCGGGCGAACGCCGGCGTCAGTTGCAGTCGTGGCCTGAGGCCGCGATTCCTGTGTCACGCGCGCTCGAGTCGTAGGTTCCCTTCCCGCCGCAGTTGACCGCGCGCACGAGATACCAGAATCCACTCCCAGGCGCTGGCACGCTCGCGTCGTCGATCGGCCCAACGGTGCCCGACCCGAGGCAGGTCGTGGTGGCGGCGGAGAAGTTTCCGTTCGACGACCTCAACGACGAAAGATCGCCGCGCACGGCGTCGAACGCCGTCGCATCGGTGCCGCCATACGTCCAGCCCAACCGCGCGGTCCCTGGAACGGGCTGGCTCTCCGTCAACGACGTCACGCCGGTCGGGGCGGCGAGGGTACACGCGCACACGTCGTCCTGAGCCGGTGTCGTCGACTGCAAGCACGACGCTCCGTTCGGGCAGGCGTTATTGGCCGACGTGCATTGTTCGCAGGCGCCGTACAGCACGTTGCCGGAATTGTTCTCGCAGACCGCGGCAGCGCCCGAGCAAGAGAGGCCGTTGTCACCGCACGAGCACTTCCGGCAACTGGTGACCGTGGTGCCGGAGCAAATAGCCGGCGCCGGGCCGGTGCTGGTGCACTTGGCCTGTTGGTTACTCCACACTTGCTGCACATACCAAGTCCGGCCGGAGACGGTGATCGTGTCGCCGACGGCGCCACTGTCGCAGATGTCGGCGATCTCCCCACAGTTGTTGAAATTGTCGCCCCAGCCGGCCGGGTACGCGTAGTTGGCGTCGGTGT
Source organism: Candidatus Polarisedimenticolaceae bacterium (assembly GCA_036275915.1). NCBI lineage: Bacteria > Pseudomonadati > Acidobacteriota > Candidatus Polarisedimenticolia > Candidatus Polarisedimenticolales > Candidatus Polarisedimenticolaceae > Candidatus Polarisedimenticolaceae bacterium. Next base: position 74,676 of record DASUCV010000010.1, read on the forward strand.
CGAGACCGATGTCCGGGTCGGTCACGGATTCGACGAGCTCATGCGAGGCAACGTCGGTCGATATCCCCAAAGGGGTGGGCTCGGACCCGCACCCCATGGCGCACGCTCCCGTGAAGTAGTCCATGATCGCGGCATAGACGACAGGGACGTTGGTCGGGCCGTAAACCCCGGTGTTGTGGTACGCGCAGAAATCGACGCACGAGTTGAAGCCGGGGAAGAGGCTCAGGTGGACGTTGGGAGCGAAGTGGACCATGTAGATCGTGGTTGCGTTGCCCGTGCAGTCGAGCGTCGGCGCGGGCAGCGCGCCCAAGCCGATTTGCCGGACCAGCTCGTTTTGCACGTCGACATCGGTGAGATTGCATGGGTTCCCACCCGGCGCGCACTTCAGCGGTGTGATCACGACGCCGGCGTGGCCGTTACCGGGCAAGATCGCCTGGCTCGTGCCGGGCGAGAGGCCGACGGAATCGTACTCGGAGAGCCACTGCCAATAGCTGCTGTTCGTGACGTCGGCGTAGAACTGCGGGATGTTGGCCACGAGCGTGGCATTGACATCCGTCGACCAAAACACCGGGATGATCGTCGGGCTCTGAACGAGAGGCCCGCCGAAGTACGAGAGTTGGGGATTGGTGCAGGCCGGGAGCGTCAATGGGGCCGCGACTCCCTCGCCACGCCACGGAACCATCCCAGGCATCAGACCGTCGGCACGCCGCGGGACCGAAGCGGGACCGGCCCACACCGCGACATCCGGCAACCCGAGCGCCAGGACGCCGAGGACAAAACACGACGCGGCACGCAGAACGGTCGATCGCGCTCCTTGGAGCGGCCTTCTTCCTATTTGCATGGCCCCACCCCCAACCGGTTGACGATACGGACGGATCGGACCTGCGGCAATGCGGAATACTCAGCCTAGATCCGCTCGTTTTGCTGCCGTTGGGCTTCGCTAGCCTGCCGGCGGTCGAGGGAGAGTGCAGTCCGACCAGACGACGACAGAGGCTGCGATGAGCGTGAAGGCGACCGCAACCCAGGCCTCGCGCACACCGAGCGCGCGGAGATTCGCTGGGGGTCGCGCAACACCGAGAGCGGACCGTCCCACGATCGGCAGCCACGAGAGCCACCAGAGCGGAACGAGGCCGCCGAGCCGGGCGACGACGATGAGGCCGAGGACGATCGCCGCTTGCGCTGCGAGGCACCGCGCGATCGCCGGCCGCTCGTGCCGCTTCACGCCGTCGTAAGTGCGAACGAACGCCACCGACGAGAGGAAGTAGGAGAGCGCCAGGTAGGCCGGCGCGAAGATCGCGTCGGAGACGGGATGACCGGCGGCCGCCGCCATCATCGGCGCGACCAGCGCCATGCCGCCCATCCCCAGAATCTCGAAGAAGAGCATCCTGCCGGCGCCCACGATCGAGGCGGCGGCGTAGACGGCGGCGAGGCCGGCGGAGGTCGCGGCGATCGGCAGAACCGCGGACTGCGCTTGCGAGACGAGCAGAGCCGGCGCGAAGCACGCGACCGACCCGGCCAGGTAGACGACGCCCCACGCGATTCGTCGCACCGCGTAGCCGGGAGGCGAGGGCTTCCCCACGCGCGTACGCGCGGCCCACGGCACGATCGCGTAGTGCGCAAGGAAGGCGAGGAACGTCGCCGCCCCCGTCGACCATGCGGGAAGGGACGCCGCGTGGGTGGCGCACAGGCCGAGCACGATCGGAATCGACACCATCGTCCAGGCGCCGTGCTCGTTCGGTAGGGGAGGCGGCGCTGGAATCGGCATTGGTCGGTTAGTCTAGCGGTCATGTCGAAGGTGATCTGGACCGTTGTCGTTGTCTTGGCGGTGACGGCGGGGTCTCGAGCGGCCGCCGCGGAGCCGGAGTTCAAGGCGATCTTCGCGGGCCGCGACGGATGCTTCGAGTTGTACGACCTCGCCGCGAACAAAGTCATCGTGCGCTCCGACGCGGCGCAGTGCGCGCGGCGGACGACGCCGGCCTCGACCTTCAAGGTGCCGTTGGCGCTCATGGCATTCGATGCAGGCATTCTCCAGGACGAAAATTCGTTCATGAAGTGGGACGGGACGCACTATCCCCGCGACCCCTGGAATCAAGACCAGACGGCGACGACCTGGATGCAGAACTCCGTGGTCTGGTACTCACAGCGCCTCACGCCGAAGCTCGGGATGGCCAAGGTCAAGGACTACCTCGCCCGCTTCGACTACGGGAACCGCGACATGTCGGGAGGACTGACGCGCGCCTGGCTCAGCTCGTCGCTCCAGATCTCGCCCGACGAGCAGGTTCGGTTCTGGGTGAAGTTCTGGCGCGAGGAGCTACCGGTCTCGAAGCACGCCTTCGCCATGACGAAGAAGATCACCTTCGTCGACACGTCGCCCGCTGGCTGGGTGTTGAACGGGAAGACCGGCTCGGGTGACGTCACGGGTAAGCCGACGCTCTGGATCGGCTGGTACGTCGGCCACGTGGAGCGCGAGGGCAAGCAGTACGTGTTCGTCACGCGCTACGTCGACGTGCGGCCATCGCCCGACGAGCGCCCGTCCGGCTTCATTGCGCGCGAGATGTCGAAGACGATCCTCGCGCAGCTCGGACTCTACTGAAGGCGCTTCAAAGCGGCCTTAGCATCCTTGACGCGATCGTCGTTCGGGAACCGATTCAAGAACTCGGCGTAGTCCAGCCGCGCGGCCTCCTTCTGGCCGAGCTGGTCCTTGCAGACGGCGGCGCCCCAGCGCGAGCCCTTGGCGCCTTCGACCTTCGCCAAGACCTGGTCGTACTTCGGCACCGCGTCCGCGCACCGACCCTGCAGGCGCGCGAGCTCCGCGGTGAGAAATAAGGAGCTGATGTCGTCCGTCGGCGCGGCCTGCCTGTAGCGCTCGACGATCGGTGCCGCTGCCTCCGCGTCTTTCTTCTCAGTCAAGAGGAGGCTCGCCTCACTCCGGAGCGCGACCATCGGGTCGGCGCCGTCGCCGCCCGCCGTCTCGGCGGCCCTGAGCTGCGTCAGCATCTCATCCCACTTCTTCGCGTCCCCCGCGAGACGCGCCAACACCATCCGGCCCTGGAATTCGCCGCGCTTGCCGGGAAGGGTCAAGAGCCCCTCGGCCTGCACTTTCGCCTTTTCCGGACTCCCTCCCGCGATCGACGGCGCTTCGATGTAGAACGTCGCCAAGCCGACGCGCGCGGCCACATGGCTCGGATCGAGCTCGATCGCCTTCTCGAACGCCTTCCGCCCCTTCGATGCCAGAGACATCTGCGAGAGCAAGTTGACGTCGTCGATGTGATCGAACGACGCCGAGCCGATCCAATATTGATAGTCCGCGTCGCCCGGCTTCAGCTCGGCCGCCTTCTCGAACTGCTCGAGCGCTTCCTTGCGCTTGGCCTTGCGTTCGTCGCCTTGCGCCCGGCCGCCTTCCACGTCCGCGATGCGACCCAGCGCATACACCCACTTCGCTTCCTTCGGCTCCGCTTTCGCCTGCGCCTCGATGACCTTGCGCGCGGCCGCGAGCTGGTCCGCTTCGGGAGGCGGGCCCTTCGTGAAGAGAGGCCGCGCCGCCAGGTCGTACGCCGCGTCGGGCGTAAGATCGGCGGCAAGCCCGACCGAGGGCGCCAGCAAGGCACAGAAGACGATCGCGGTGGATGTTCTGAGCATCGTCAGAGACTACGAGCATACTCCGATGAAGTTCAAGAAATTCCAGCTCTGCCCATGATTACGGCTTGATCGCCCTGCCGGTTGCAGCGGCCGCCGGGTTCGTCCTGGGCGACAAGAAAGGGGCACGGGCCTGACGGCTGCTTTCTTGCAGCAAAGTTGACGTCACCACCAAGCGAAATCCCGTTTGCCAACGTATCAATCGGGTAAGCGGGAGGGAGCCATGAAGCGGCTGGCGCTGTCCGTGATCCCCGTTGTCGTTCTTGCGCTCTCCTCGTGCTCGGACGGCGGCACGAATCTCGGGGCGCTCGGTCGTCCGGTTCAGGTTCCGTATCAGGACCAGGTCACACTTCCCCACGAAGAGCTCACGATCTTCTTCACGGCGCTGGACGAAGATTCGCGATGCCCCGCACCGGCAACCTGCATGTCCTCCGGCCAGGCGACGATCAGCATCGCTCTGTCCAAGCCCGATGCGCCGGTCGCGCCGCGTGCGCTGACGTTCGGCGGCGCGGCGGGGACGAACGTCGTCAGTTACGAGCAGTACACGGTCACGCTCGTGAAGCTGGCGCCGTCTCCTACGGTAGGACAGCAACGGTTACCGTCGGACTATGTCGCGACGCTCGTGGTGTCTAAACTGTAGAGCGTGACCTCTCGTCCCGTCATCGTCGTCATGGGCGTCTCCGGAAGTGGGAAGTCGTCCGTCGGCGCGTTGCTCGCGGAGCGGCTCGGCGTGCCGTTCGAGGAAGGGGACGCGCTCCATCCGGCGGCGAACGTCGCGAAGATGGCGGCGGGGCGCCCGCTCGACGATGACGACCGATGGCCGTGGCTGGACGCGATCGGCGCGTGGGTCGCGGCCCGGGTCGCCGACGGAACGGGAGGGGTGGTGTCATGCTCGGCGCTCCGGCGCGTCTACCGTGAGCGGCTCGCTGCGGCGGGTGGGAGCGCGATTCGCTTCGTCTACCTGCGGGCGAGCGAGGCGACGATCGCGGCGCGCCTCTCGCATCGGGTCGGGCACTTCATGCCGGCGGCGCTCCTGCCGAGCCAGTTCGCGACGCTCGAGGAGCCGTCCCAAGATGAAGGCGTGACGACCGTCAACACCGATGGGCTCACGATCGACGAGGTGGTCACCGAGGTTGTTGCGTCGCTCCGTGGACCGTCCTGAGCTCGCGGTGGGATGCTGCCTCGCCACTGTGGGACAATCCGCGCGCGAGGATTCCATGCCCTTCCAGGTTCGACACAGCATTCCGCTCATCCACGTCGAGGATGTCGGGCGCTCGATCACGTTCTATGAGGAGTTCGGCTTCCGCGTCATGAACCTCCACCCGGGGCCGGGTGAGGGGCCGGTGACATGGGCGTGGATCGAGAGCGACGCAGCGCAGCTCATGCTCGCGAAGGCGTCGGGGCCCCTCGTCCGCGATTCGCAGGCGGTCCTCCTTTACCTCTACTGCGACGACGTGTCGGGGGCGAAGGCGGCCCTCGAGGAGGCGGGGATCAGGACCGGAGAGATCCGTTCTCCGTTTTACTCGCCGCAGGGCGAATTCCCGGTCGTCGATCCCGACGGCTACACGCTCATGGTGACGCACACATGAGAATGCGCACGTACCTGATGATGTCGGCCTGCATCTTTTCGATCGTCTCGTTGTTCCATCTTCTCCGCCTCGTGTTTCACTGGCCGATCTCGGTCGCCGGATGGGCGCCCCCGGTCTGGATGTCGTGGTTCGGCTTCATCCTCCCGGGATGGCTCGCCTCGCAGGGGTTCCGGCACGCCCGCAACGCCGGGCGAAGCTGATCCCGTCTAGCCGCCGACCGAGAGTCCGAACTCGGACGCGAGGACGGCGAGGTCGTCACCGTCGATCACTCCGTCCTGCGTGAAATCGAGGGTCGCGTCGTATCTCGGATCTCCGATCGCCGCGCCGAAAGCGCGTCCGAGGGCGGCGAGGTCGATGCCGTCGACGCGCCCCGACCCGTCCCAGTCCGCGACGATCGCGCCGGAGCAAGCGTTGTGCACGCCCTGGCCGGAGTTGTTGACCCAGGTCAGGCATCCCGCCGGCGACACGACGATGTCGACGACGCTGCTCGCGTCCGGCATGAACATCTGGACGTCGGACAGGCCTCCGTTCGGCCCTACCGCGGCGCTACGGATCCAACCGGCAGCCCAATCACCGAAGAAGTACCGGTTGCGATACGCCGCGGGGAACGCGGCCGCGCGATAGACCGGGCCGCCGATGATCGTGTCGCCCGACACCGGCGGCGTCTGTGAGCCGTGACCGTAGTAGTAGATCGGCTTGATGTCGGCGGTGGGCGGCGGCGTGCACGGTAGGTACGCCGCGTTCGCTTCGAAGCACGGCCATCCGAAATCGCCGCCCGAAACGCCGATGTCGACCTCTTCGTACGTGTCCTCGCCGACGTCCGCGATGTACAGCCGTCCCGACTGCGAATCGAACGACATCCGGAACGGGTTGCGGAGGCCCCACGCCCAGATCTCGCCGCGCTTGCCGGACTGACCGTAGTACGGGTTCGAGGCCGGGATCGAGCCGTCGCGGTTGATCCTCAGGATCTTGCCGCGAAGATCGTTCAGGTCGCGCGCCGCCGGCAGCGGCTGCGACGCGGTCGCGTTGTCGCCCATCGAGATGAACAGCGTCTTGTCCGCGGCGAAGCGCAGCGCCCCGCCGTCGTGGTTGTTCGCGCCGAGGTGAGGGCCGACGAGGAGCACCTGCTGGCCGGTCAGGGCTCCGCCGCTCTCCGTGTAACGCACGACGTTGTTGTAGCCGCCCGCCGGCAGGCCCTGGAAGGCGCACGCCCCTCCGGGATCGTCGACGTGGCGCGTGAAGTAGAGGTAGACGTACCGGTGCCCCGCCGTCGTGTAGTCAGGATCGACGGCGATGCCGAGGAGGCCCCGCTCGTTGACGCTGTCGACGCACGAGATCGTGACGGCGGTCGTGACGTTGCCGTTGACGTCGCGACGGCGCACGCGCGCGGTGCCGCTGGACGTACCGTCACCTTGCTCGGTGACGAACAGCGCTCCCGTACCCGGCTCGTAGGCCACGGCGGTGGGCGTGTTCGCGCCGGTCGCGGAAGTCCCATCGACGATCTGGGTGTCCTGGAAGCCGGCCGGCGGAGTGGCGGCGCGACCGGACGATGCCACCGTCATGACGGCTGCGATCCCGAGCCCCAGCCAGGAACGCGACATGAGTCGAGCTTAACGCATTTCGTCTTGTTTCCTTTGCGTACCATACAAATGTACGGTATATTCAGGCAACGCACGGAATCGAAGAAGGAGTGGCAGGGCATGGGACGCACGCCGGCCGGCCAGACACGCGAGAAGGTCTTCCGGTTCGTTCGCGACCGGTTGGCGGCGGGGCAGCCGCCGACGGTGCGTGAGGTCATGGAGGCCTTCGACTTCCGGTCGCCTCAGACCGCGCGCGAGCACCTGGACGCCCTCGTCGAAGAAGGAAGGCTCGGAAAAGAGCCGGGGGTCGCGCGCGGCTTCCGCCTTCCCGGGCGGGGTGAGCCGCCGACGGTCATGGTCCCCCTCCTGGGGCGCGTGCCCGCCGGTCCCCTCGACACCGCCGTGGAAGATCTCGAAGGGCATCTCCCCGTGCAGACGCGCCGGGCCCCGGGCGATCTCTTCAGCCTGCGCGTGCGCGGGGACAGCATGAAAGACGCCGGCATCTTCGACGGCGACGTCGTCGTCGTGCGCCGTCAGCCGCGCGCCGACTCCGGCGAGATCGTCGTCGCCCTCGTCGGCGACGAAGCCACGGTCAAGCGCCTCCGCATCAAGCGCGGCCGCATCGAGCTTCATCCCGAGAACGACGCCTACGCGCCGATCGTGCCGGAGCCGGGCGAAGTGAAGGTCCTCGGCAAGGTGGTGGAAGTGCGGAGAATCTTGGAGTGAGCAGAAGTTCACAGTTCACAGTTAACAGTTCACAGGCGGCAGCTCAGAGTCCGGAGACTGTCAACTGTGAACTGTCGACTGTGAACCCTTCTTGGCGCTTCTCCACCTTCGCCTCGCGCCTCACCGAGCTGTCCGCGACCCCCGCGGGGGCGCCGCTCACGCTCGCGTTCCGTCTCGTGCTCGACGCGCAGCGGCAGGGTGAGCCGGCGGCATGGATCGGCCGGAAGGATGCGCCGTTCTATCCGCCCGATGCGGCCGATGCCGGGGTCGATCTCGCCGCGTTCGCGGTCGTGTGGGCCGGCCATGCGCTCGCGGCGGCGAAGGCGGCCGATCTCCTCGTGCGGTCGGGGGCGTTCGGCCTCGTCGTGCTCGATCTCGGCCGCGAGGCGCGCTTGCCGATGCACGCCTCCTCGCGCCTCGCGATGCTGGCGAAGCAGCACCGCGCCGCCGTCGTGTGCCTCACGGGGAAGGAGGCGACGCGGGCGTCTCTGGGCCCGCTCGTGTCGCTGCGCGCGCACGCCGCCGCGCGCCGGCGCGGCGAGGGCGGCCGCTTCCGGTGCGAGGCCGTGGCATTGAAAGACAAGCGGAAGGGGACGACCTGGAACATCGCGGAGGTGTGTCGTGGACCGGACGGCTTGCATTGATCTTCCCGCTTTCCCGCTCCAGCTCCTGCTGCGCAAGCATCCGGAGTGGCGCGAGCACCCGGCCGCGGTCGTCGAGGCCGACACGCCTCAGGCGCCGATCCTGTGGATCAACGAGAAAGCCCGCGCCGCCTCGATCACGACCGGCATGCGCTACGCCGCGGGCCTCTCGCTCGCGGCGGGACTGCGCGCCGCCGTCGTCTCGAAGCGCGAGATCGAAGACGAGGTCGCTCGCATCGCCGAGCTGCTCCGTCGCTTCACGCCTCGGGTCGAGCCCGCGGAGGGGGAGCCCGGCGTCTTCTGGCTCGACGCGAAAGGGCTGGAAAGACTTTTCGGCTCAGTCGTGGAGTGGGCGTCGGGGTTGCACGCTGAGATCGTGCGTTCCGGGTTCGTCGCTTCGCTCACGGTGGGTTTCGATCGTTTCGCCACGTACGCTGTTTCCAAAGACAGGCGCAGTGGAAACGTTCCCCTTTTTCTTGCAAGGCTCCCCGGATACCGCCTTGCTGCGAAAAAGGGGAACGTTTCCTTCCCGATCGTCTTCAACACACCCGTCGAAGAACGCGAAGTTGCCCGGGAAGTGAGACTCGACAGGCTCTCACTCCCCACTGCAGCACGAGACACACTCGTCAAGCTGGGCGTCACAACCGTCGGTCAGTTCGTTGACCTCCCGCTCGACGGCGTCGGCGTGCGCTTCGGCCCCGAGGTGCGCCGCCTTCATCGCCTCGCCTCGGGGGCGTTGACGCAGCCGCTCACCCCCGAGCACCCCGACGTGCCCGCGATGCGCCGCCTCATCCTCGACGATCCCGAGAGCGACGCCGAGCGGATCATCGCGCGCTTGGGCGAGGTCATCCCGCCGTTCCTCGACGAGATCGCCGCGAAGGGCCGCGCGCTCGCCGAGCTTCAGCTTGGCTTCCTCTTCGAGCGCCTGGGCGACCACCTCGAATCGATCCAGCCCGCCGCCCCCACGCTCGTCGCGAAGACGCTCATGGAGCTGATCCGCTTGCGCCTCCGGGCGGTGCGGCATCTTCCCGACGGCGTCATGGAGATCCGCCTCGTCGCCCGCGAGGTCGTCGCGGTCGAGAAACAGCGCGAGCTGTTCGGCGTCAAGAAACACCGCGATCTCGAAGCCGGATCGCGCGCCCTCGCCCGCGTGAAGGCGGCGCTCGGCGACGATGCCGTCGTGCGCGCCGAGCCGCGCGACGCGCATCTTCCCGAGGCGCGCTTCGCCTGGGTTCCGCTGACGTCGCTCACCGAAGCGAAGCCGCGTCCCGTCGACGAGCCTCGTCTCATTCGCCGCCTCTACGCCACGCCGGTTCCCTTGCCGCCGAGCGAGCGGCACGAGCCCGACGGCTGGCTGCTGCGCGGCCTCGAGCAGGGGCCCGTCGTGAAGGTGAACGGGCCTTACGCGCTGAGCGGCTTCTGGTGGAAGCAGCCGGCGTTCCGCGAGTACCACTTCGCGGAGACGAAGTCGGGAGAGAACTTGTGGGTCTTCTACGACCGGGGGAAGAACAGATGGTTTCTCCAGGGGGAAGTGGAGTAGTGCGCGCTCATGTACGTCCCCCTGTTCTGCAAATCCTCGTTCTCGTTCCTCGAAGGCGCCTCGCAGCCTGAAGAGCTGATCGAGGCCGCATCGTCGCTCGGCCTCTCGTCACTGGCTCTCACCGATCGCGACGGCGTCTACGGCATCGTCGAGGCGCACGTCAAGGCGAAGGAGACCGGCGTCAAGCTGATCGTCGGGTCCGAGGTGTCGATCGAGGACGGCTCGACAGTTGTGCTCCTCGCGACGAATCGCGCGGGGTACGGGAACCTCTGCCAACTTCTGACGATCGGAAGACGGCGCTCCGAGAAGGGGACGAGCGTCGTCGGGTGGCGCGAGGTCTACGAGCACGCAAGTGACGTGATCGCGTTGTGGGGCGGCGAGCGCTCGCTCATGACGAAGGAGCCCGATCCGTTCTTCGTCGGCCATGGATTGAAAGAAGCGTTCGGCGACCGTCTCTACGCGGTGGCGGCGCGCCACCGCCGTGCGGAAGAGCCGAGACAAGAAGCGAGGTTGCGGCAACGCGCGGGAAAGCTCGCGATCCCGGTCGCCGCGGCGCATGAGGTGCTCTACCACACGAAGGCGCGACGCCCTTTGCAAGACGTCTTCACCGCGCTCCGGTACAAGGTCAAGCTTTCGGAGGCGGGAAGCCTGCTCAAGCCCAACGACGAGCACGCGCTCAAGACGCAGGTCGCGTTCAAGACCCTCTTCGAAGACGATGCCGCGGGGGTCGCGCGCACGAAAGAGATCACGGCGCGCTGCACGTTCTCGCTCGATCAGCTCCGCTACCGCTACCCGGCCGAGAAGCTCCCCGACGGCAAGACGTCGTCCGAGTGGCTGCGCACGCTCGCCTTCCGCGGCGCGGCCGAGCGCTACGGAGGAGGGATTCCGCTCGCCGTCGCCGAGCAGGTCAACAAGGAGCTGGCGCTCATCGAGGAGCTCGACTACGGCGGCTACTTCCTGACGATGTGGGAGATCGTCCGCTTCTGCCGCGAGGCTGGGATCCTCTGCCAGGGGCGCGGCTCGGCGGCGAACTCGGCGGTCTGCTACGTGCTCGGGATCACTGCCGTCGATCCGGTCGCGCTCGGCCTCCTCTTCGAGCGGTTTCTTTCACGCGAGCGCGCCGAGCCGCCCGACATCGACCTCGACATCGAGCACGACCGGCGCGAGGAGGTCATCCAGCACGTCTACGCCAAGTACGGCCGCACGCACGCCGCGATGGTGGCGAACGTCATCCGCTACCGCGTGCGCTCGGCGGTGCGCGAAGTCGGGAAGGTCCTCGGTGTCCCCGAGACCTCGCTCGACCGCGTGTCGAAGATCCTTCCGGCATACGGCGACGTCGACCCGTCGGCGTTCGCGGCGGCGGGGCTCGACCCCGAGCACCCGACGCATCAGCATCTGATCCAGATCGCCTCCGAGGTGCTCGACTTCCCTCGGCACCTCTCGATCCACCCCGGCGGTTTTCTTCTCGGGCACGAGCCGGTCGGCACGATCGTCCCGGTCGAGAACGGCACGATGGAAGGTCGCACCGTGATCCAGTGGGACAAGGACATGATCGAGGAGCTCGGGCTCTTCAAGGTCGATCTCCTCGGCCTCGGCGCGCTGAACCAGCTCCACAAGGGGTTCGACCTCCTGCGCGCGCACAAGGGGCTCGACCTCTCGCTCGCGACGCTCCCCAAGGAAGACCCCGCGACGTACGACATGGTCTGCGCGGCGGACACCGTCGGAGTCTTCCAGATCGAGAGCCGCGCGCAGATGGCGATGCTTCCGCGCCTGAAGCCTCGCCACTACTACGACCTCGTCATCGAGGTGTCGATCGTGCGCCCCGGCCCCATCACCGGCGGCATGGTCCATCCCTACCTGAAGAGGAGATCGGGAGAAGAGAAAGTCATCTACCCGCACGCGTGCCTCGAGCCGGTCCTCGCGAAGACCCTCGGCGTTCCGTTGTTCCAGGAGCAGGTCATCCGCCTCGCCATGGTCGCCGCCGACTACACGCCCGGCGAAGCCGACCAGCTCCGCCGCGACATGGCCGCCTGGCGTAAATCGGGGCGCATCGAGCGCCACCGCGACCGCCTCGTCTCACGCATGACGGCGAAGGGGATCGAGGAGGAGTTCGCGCTGCGCGTCTTCGAGCAGATCCGCGGCTTCGGCGAGTACGGCTTCCCCGAGAGCCACGCCGCCAGCTTCGCGCTCATCGCTTACGCCACGGCGTGGATGAGGAAGCATCACCTCGATGTGTTCACGTGCTCGCTCCTCAACGCGCAGCCGATGGGCTTCTACATGCCCGCGACGATCATCGAGGACGCGAAGCGGCATGGACTGCGGGTACTGCCGGTCGACGTCACCGTGAGCCAGTGGGAGTGCACGCTGGAGAAAGGCAACAGTTCACAGTCGACAGTCGACAGTAACGACTCCTGCCGTCTTGGCCTTCGCTACGTCAAAGGTTTTCACGAGGCGGTCGCTGCGCGCCTTCTCGAAGCGCGAGCGGAGAGGCCGTTCGTCTCCATCGACGACGTCGTCAAGCGGGCGAAGCTCGACGAAGGCGCGACGGCGCGCCTCGCCGAGTCGGGCGCGTTCGCGGCGTTCGAGAAGAACCGGCGTGGAGCGCTGTGGGCCGCGAAGGGGAGTGTGCGGATGAGCAGGGTTCACTCCCTTCCCAGCGACGAGTCTCCCGCTGCCTTCAAGGATCTCGATCTCTTCGAGTCGATCGGGTGGGACTACGACACGATGAACCTGTCGGCGCAGGGGCATCCGCTCGAACCGCTGCGCGAAGGACTACGCGCGCAGCGCTTGCCCGAAGCAGGGGAGCTGCGATCCATGCCGGACGGGCGGCGGGTGCGCTATGCGGGGCTCGTCATCTGCCGGCAGCGGCCGGGGACGGCGTCGGGGGTCGTGTTTATGACGATGGAAGACGAGACGGGGTTCGTGAACGTCGTCGTGTGGTCGAAGGTCTACGAGAAATTCCGCGTGCTCGTGAAGACCGCGTCGTTTCTCGGGGTGAGCGGCAAGCTCCAGGTCCAGGACGGCGTGACGCATCTCATCGCCGACTCGTTCTGGCGGCCTCGGATCGAGACGAGTCCCGCCGAGATCGCGAGCCGCGACTTCCACTGAAATGGGGACATTCTGCTTTTTCTTCTACAGAGGGGACAGCTTCCGAAACTCAAGCACTTCGAGTTTCGGAAGCTGTCCCCTCTGTAGAAGAAAAAGCAGAATGTCCCCACTTATACTCCGCCCATCTTGGAGCGTCCCATCCTCGTCTGCGGGCTCGATGCGCTCGGCGTCGCGGTCATTCGCCGGCTCATCGCACGAGGAATCGCCGCGCGCGCGCTCGCGGCACCAACGGAGGCCGCGAGCTACGCGCACGAGCTCGAGCGTCTCGGCGTCCCGGTGTGCGTCGGCGTCGCGAGATCCGCGGGGGCGCTTCAGGCCGCCGGGCTTCAGGATGCGGCGGCGTTGGTCCTGACCGCGGACGACGATGCGGAGAACGTCGACGCGGCCCTCACCGCGCGACGCTTGAGCCCCGAAGTTCCGATCGTCGCGCGCATCTTCGATCCGTCGCTCGGCGCGTATCTCGAGGAGTCGGGCGCCGGCCTGACGATCCTGAGCGTGTCCGGTCTCGCTTCCCCTCGATATGCGGAGCTGGCGGAGAAGGTTGCGTTGCCCGCGGGGACAGCGCGCCCGTCCGCCGAGGGCCGGTCGCACGCGCGCTCCTCTCTCCGCGTCGATCCCATCCTCGTGCGTCTCACGATCGTCACGACCCTCGTCGTCGTCTTCTCGGTCTGGTTCTTCGCACGGGCGCTCGGCCTCTCGCCGTTCGACGCGTTCTACTTCGTCGTCGAGTCGATCACGAACACGGGGTTCGGCGACGTTCCGATGGGCGCCGCCGGAATCCCTTCCCGGCTGCTCACGATCGCGCTCATGATCGGCGGCGCCGGACTGCTCGCGCTCGTCTACGCGCTCATCACCGGGTGGTTCGTCGCGCGGCGCTTCGACGTCCTGCAAGGTCGGGTGCCGGAGCGCGGGAGCGATCACGTCGTGATCGCGGGCGCCGGCAACGTCGGATTTCGCGTCGCACAGCTCCTGGCGGAGAAGGGCCGCAGCGTCGTCGTCATCGAGCGGGAAGGCAGCAGCGTCAACGCCGCCCAGCTCCGCGCGGAGGGCCGTCACGTCATCGTCGGCGACGCAGGGCTCGACGAATCGCTCGAGCTGGCGGCGGTCGGCCGCGCGTCCGTCGTCATGGCGCTCACCGACTCCGACGCCGTCAACCTGCGCATGGCCCTCGCCGTGCGGCGGCGGCACGAGGAGGTCCCGATCGTCCTGCGTCTGATCTCGCCCGAGCTGTCCGAGCACCTCCACGGGCGCCGTGGGATGACGATCGTCTCGCCGATCGCCGTCGCCAGCGAGCGGATCGCGGACGCAGCGGTCGAAGCTATACTGCGATGATGATCGAGGCCACGCTCGGCGAAGAAGCGATCCGCCGGATCGTTCGCGAAGAAATCGAAGCCGCGTTCAAGAAAGACACGGCGTCGCGCAAGGCCGCGATCATCGCCTCGAAGGGGACGCTCGACTGGGCGTATCCGCCGCTGATCCTCGGCACCGCCGCGGCGGCCGCCGGGATGGACACCTCGATCTTCTTCACCTTCTACGGCCTGAATGTCGTGCACAAGGAGTTCGAATCGCGTCTCAAGGTGTCACCGGTCGCAAACCCGGGGATGCCGATGCCGGTGCCGATGCCCGACCTCGTGAACGCGCTTCCCGGCATGCAGGGGTTCGCGACGATGATGATGAAGTCGATGTTCAAGAAGAAGAACGTCGCGCCGATCCGCGAGCTGCTCGACGTCGCGCGCGAGTCCGGCGTGAAGCTGATCGCCTGCCAGATGACGATGGACGTCTTCGGCTTCACCGCGGACGACTTCGTCCCCGGCGTCACGTTCGGCGGCGCCGCAGCGTTCCTCTCGCACGCGCGGCGCTGCCATCTCACCCTGTTCGTCTGAGGGAATCGTGAGCGACGTGAAGGAAGACCGCTTGCTCGACGCCTCCGGCCTCTCGTGCCCGATGCCGGTCGTGCGGGCCGCAAAGGAGATGAAGGCGCTCGCCGCGGGGCAGGTGCTCAAGATCATCGCGACCGATCGTGGGTCCCTCGCCGACATCCCGGCGTGGGCCGACGACACCGGCAACGAGCTGCTCTCGTCGGCCACCGAAGGTGCGGCGTTCGTCTTCTTCGTCCGCAAAGGCGCGGATTAGGGGGACAGCTTCCGAAACTCTGGGAGCGCCGGATGATGCCGCGCTGGGAGATCGTCGATCTCGACGCAGGCGCCGAGGATGTCGCGGCTGCGCGGACGGTCCTGGCGCCCGACGAGCTCGCTCGCGCAGCTCGATTCTTGCGTGAGGAGGATCGTCGCCGCTTCGCGATGGCGCGGTCGGCGCTCCGGCGCACGCTCGCGCGCGAGATGGGCGCCGACCCTCGAGCGATCGCCTTCCGGTACGGCCCCAACGGGAAGCCGTCGCTCGAGGGAAACGAGCTTCGTTTCAACTTGTCGCACGCGGGCGGGCGCGCGCTCATCGCGTGGACCGACGGCGGCGAGATCGGCGTCGACATCGAGAACGTGCGCCCGGTCCGCTTCGGCGAGAAGATCGCCCGCCGTTACTTCTCGGACGACGAGCGGCGCGCCTTCGGCGGCATCTCGGACGCGCGTTGGAACGAGACCTTCTTCCGCTGCTGGACTCGCAAGGAAGCCTTCATCAAGGCGATCGGCGACGGTCTGTCCTATCCGCTGCGCTCGTTCGACGTCCCGATGGGAGTCCGCGTTGCCGACGGTTCCATAAGAGCCGACGGCGCACGCCGGTGGCGTCTCGACTCGATCGACGCGGGTCCGGGGTTCGTCGCCGCGATCGTCACCGAGCGGGAAGGCTCCCGAGGATCTTCCTGACCTCTTCGGGCGGCTCGATCGCGCGGTCGCCTTCCTTGAACTCCTCGCGCTCGCCGTTGCGGAAGAGGACGACGTTGATCGTGTCGGTCGCAGGGTCGGCCATGAAGATCGCGTTGTCGAGGCCGCCCTCGTGCGCCCTGTTGCCGACGACGTAGTAAATTCCACCGTCCTTCATGAGCGGCGAGCGCACCGCGACGTGCTGCCGGAACGCCGCGGCCTTCGGGCCCAGGAGCACGTCGAGGCGGGCGCCGATCGGAGGGGTCGTCCACGTGGACGGGGCGGGGTAGGTTCCGAGCCAGCGCGCCAGCTCGTCGAGCGGGGCATCGCCGAAGCCACCCGTTGGAACTCCCGCGGCCGCGCAAGCCTCGAGCTTCGCGCCGTTCCGCGTGACGAGCGCTTTGTAGGCGAAGATCTCGCCCGACTTCGCATCGAGGCAGCGCCCCGGCTCGAGCACGACGTCGAGCGTGGACCCGTGAGCGCCCTCGATTTTCGACGCGTACTCGCGCCGTCCGGTCGCGTTCGGGGTGACGCCGTACGGGTAGGTCACGCCCTTCGGCTCGTCGGGCGAGCGGTAGACGATGCCGGTGTCGCGGATGTCGATCGTGAAGGACGGCTCTTGCCCGCGCACCTCGAAGTCGCCGTCGAACACGGGAGTCTCGCAGCCGCTTCCCTCGTGCGCGCTCCGTGCACGCCCGACGCTCGACACCGTGAACGTGCTGCCGTCGACCGAGGCGGTTCCGCGAAGCTCGACGTAGGCCGGAAGATCGCCGGCGAGCTGACCGTGAGGGTCGGCGAGCCGGACGGTCCGCCCGGCGGGAGAGCCACACACCTGAAGCTCGACGCTCCCTCCCGAACGGACGAGGGTACCCCTCAGGGGCGGGCCTTCGTCCTCGGCCGCTTGCGGAGCCGGAGGCGGCGGTGCCGCTTCTCGGGCGCCGCCGCAGGCATACAAAGAGGTGACGAGGAGGATCGCGAGGACGACACGCATGGATCGATCATAATGCCGCTCCATGTCCGAGCCGACCTTTCCGAGCCTGCGTCCGTTCATCGACCGTTTGAAGATGGACCGCGACCTCGCGGTCGTGACCGCCCGGGTGTCGCCGAAGCTCGAGATCGCGGAGATTCACCGGCGGGTCATCGCGGCGGGAGGGCCGGCGCTCCTCTTCACGACCGTCGACGGATCCGACGTCCCGGTCGCGACGAATCTCTTCGGCACGGAGAGGCGCGCGCGCCTCGCCTTCGGAGAGAGAGCTCCCAAGCTCGTCCGCCGCCTCGCCGGCCTCGTCGAGACGATCCTGCCGCCGACGCCCGCGAAGCTCTGGGGCGCTCGCGATCTCCTCTTCGAGGCGCGACGCATCGGCTTGAAGCAGCGCACGAGAGGACCCGTGGCGGAGATCGTCACCTCCGATGTCCGGCTCGACCGCCTCCCCGTGCTCACGACGTGGCCGGAGGACGGCGGGCCGTTCGTCACGCTTCCGCTCGTGCTCACGCGGCACCCCGACACCGGATCGACGAACCTCGGCATGTATCGCCTTCAGGTCCACGATCCGCGGACGCTCGGGATGCACTGGCAGATCGGGAAGGGAGGAGGCTTCCACTACGCCGTCGCCGAGACGCGCGGCGAAGCGTTGCCCGTCACCGTCTTTCTGGGCGGGCCGCCGGCGCTGATTCTCGCTGCGATCGCGCCGCTCCCCGAGAACGTTCCCGAGCTGATGCTGGCGTCGCTCATCGCCGGCGAGAAGCTCGCGACCTGCGCCGGCCCCGGACCTCATCCCCTGATCGCGGAGGCCGAGATCGCGCTCGTCGGCTCGGTGCCCCCGAAGGTTCGCCGTCCCGAGGGACCGTTCGGCGACCACTACGGCTATTACTCGCTGCGGCACGACTACCCCGTCTTCGAGGTCTCCCACGTCGCGCGGCGCAAGGACGCGATCTACCCCGCGACCGTGGTCGGCAAGCCGCGGCAGGAGGACTTCTTCATCGGCGATCTCCTCCAGGACCTTCTCTCTCCGCTGTTCCCCCTCGTCATGCCGGGGGTGCGCGCGCTCTGGTCGTACGGCGAGACCGGGTACCACTCGCTCGCCGCCGCCGTCGTCCGCGAGCGCTACAAGCGCGAGGCGATGGCGTCGGCGTTCCGCATCCTCGGCGAGGGGCAGCTCTCGCTGACCAAGTTCCTCCTCGTCGTCGATCGCGAGGTCGATCTCAAGGATTTCAAGACGGTCCTCATGCATCTGCTCGCGCGCACGCGGCCGGAGACCGATCTCTTCGTCTTCTCGAACGTCTCGATGGACACGCTCGATTACACCGGCCCCGTCGTGAACGAAGGCTCGAAGGGCGTCTGGCTCGGTCTCGGCGATCCGGTGCGCGAGCTTCCCCGCGAGTACAAGCCGCAGGTATCGCCTCCCGCCGACGCGCGCGATCCGCGCGTCTTCTGTCCCGGATGCCTCGTCGTCGGCGCCCCTTCTTCCGCCGACGATCCCGGCGCGGCCGCGAGATTCGCCGCGCACCCTTCATTTGCCGGGTGGCCGCTCCTCGTCGTGACCGACGAGCCGGCGCGCGCCGTCGCCTCGACGATGAACTTCCTCTGGACGACCTTCACGCGATTCGAGCCCGGCGCGGACGTTCACGCCGCCGCGACCCGGATCGTGCGCAACCACGTCACGTTCACGCCGCCGATCGCGATCGACGCGCGCCGCCACCCCGGCTTTCCGGACGAGCTGGCCGCCGACGAGGCGACCGCGCGCCTCGTGGACCGTCGCTGGAAGGAATACTTCCCAAAGGGTGTCGCGATGGGCGACTCGGGAAAGGGCCATCTGAGCTGATTAAGGCCGTCTCCGGAGAAGCCGGTCGAGCAGGGTCCGCCGGCGCGACCCCGCTCGGTCGAGATCGACGATGAGAGCGTCGGCGCTCGGCGTGCGCCGCGCCGGATCCTTCTCGAGCAATCGGAGAACGACCGGCTTCAGGGCGCCGGCCTCCCGCGGCCAACGCGACGCCGAGCCCGGCGGATCGTCGAGCGTGGCTGCGGCGATCGCATAGCTCGTCGCGCGCAGGAACGGGTGCACGCCCGTGAACATCTCCCACGCCACGATGCCGAGGGCGAAGAGGTCGGCCCGCTCGTCGACCGCTTCCCCGCGAAGCTGCTCGGGCGCCATGTAGCGAATCGTTCCGACGCTGCGCCCCTCCCGGGTCAGGCGATCCAGGCTCTCCTCCATCTTCTCGGACGTCATCGTCTGGAGCGCCACGCCGAAATCCATGAGCTTGATCGCTCCGCCGGGGGTGAGCATGACGTTCCCCGGCTTGACGTCGCGATGGATGATGCGAGCCCGATGGACCGCGGCCAACGCCTCGGCGATTGACCGCACGAGCGCGGCCGCGCGATCCGGAGGGACGGGGCCGCGCGCGAGGAGGGCGGACAGCGGCTCGCCGTCGATCCATTCCATCACGATGAGGATCTGCCCGTCGTGCTCGAGGACCTCGAGCGCCACCGCGACGGACGGGTGGTCGACGCGCCGCGCGATCCGGGCTTCGCGGAGGAATCGCCTCCTCTCGTCGGGCCGGGCCGCGATCGCCGGATGGAGCACCTTGACCGCGACGGCGATGTCCCGGCTCTCGTCGAACGCACGGTAGACGTCGCCCATCCCGCCGCGATCGACCGCGGCCTCCAGCCGGTACGGACCGAGCGTGAGACCCGTCAGCGCATCGTCAGGCGCCGCCTCCGCGGCGCGAATGGCGGCGACGAGACGGTCGATCGAGGCGAGCTCCTCCACGAGGCGCAGCTCGTCGCCGCTCGAAGGCCTCGCACGCTCGAGGGCCCAGTCGATCGCCTCGCGGTCGGCGACCCGAACGGCCAGCTCGGAGAGCCGGTCGCGTTCAGGCACCGTTCACCATCGCGCCGGCGAGCGCGACGAGCGCCCGTCCCACCGCCATCCGCGCGGCGTCCGCCGACGGCTTGCCGAACTCCGCGGCAATCTCCGCGTAGCTCTTCCTCAGATCGAAGCGGGCGAAGACGAGGCCGCGGACCTCGTCGGTCAGGAGCGAGAGCGCGCGCTCGAAACTCTCGAACCTCTGCCGGTCGATCGCCTCGAGGAGCGGGGAGGGGCCGTCGTCCACCGGCTCATCCACACCGCTCTCCACGTGTCCGCCCAGGTTCAAGCGCGTCCGCCGGACCTCGTCCCGCACGCGGTTGTCCACCGCCTGCCGCAGGTACGACTCGATCGCGCCCGGCCTCCGCTCGCGGAACCGTTCGAGGTTCCGGATCGTCCCGATCAGCACATCCTGAACGATGTCCTCGGTGTCGATGCGCTCGCGAGCCCACCTGGGGAGGCGCCCGCGCGCCCAGCGCGCGAGGGGCACGCGGTAGCGCTCGCAGAATCCGTTGCGCGCGCGGTCGTCCCCGTCGCGCGCCAGCACCAAGAGGTCGTGCGAAGTGTCCATTTCCCCCCAAACTCCCGTGTTAGTTTCATCGTATCCCGAGGTGAGGACTTTCGCGCGCGCGCACGTTCCTCTCGGGTGTGGGGGCCGCCATGCATCAGGGACGTGTTGTCGTCACGGTAGCGATCGTTCTCCTTTCCGCGCTCGCGGCCCGACCGGCCGGACGTGACGCGTCGCGCTTTCACGTGGCGACCGGGCCCGGCGGGGTGCCCTGGGTCGCGGGCGGCGTCCCGCGCGGCGACGACCCCGGCGACGTGGTGATCGCGACGTCGGATCCCGGCGGGCACACGCTCGGCGATCTCTTCTGGATCGGTGGGCCCGGGCGTGACGACGTGCGGGCGCTCGCGGTCGACGGCTCGGGCCAGGTGTGGATCGCGATCACGAACGACACGCCCTCGCCCCACGACGACGTCCTCAAAGTTTCGCCGCGGGGCGACGTGCTGGCGACATGGGCGGCGCCGAAGGGTGCGGAGGTCGATGCCCTCGCGGTCACGGCGGACGGCGGCGTCGTCGCGGCCGGGTCGTCCCTCAACTTCCTCGATCGCGACGCGGCGTTGGTGCGCGCGCTGCCGCTTCAGGCGGGAGACTTCGCGACCTCGGTCGCGATCGCGATCGACGGATCGGTCATCGTGGGAGGCTCGTCGACGAACGGTGGGTTCGTCGAAAGCTCCGGCAGCCCGTGGCGTGTCGCGACGTCGCCGTCTCGCCGGCTCGAGCGCGCGCCGGACGGCGGCGTTCAGAGCCTCGACGCCTTCCAGCGCGTGACGCGCGTCGATCCACTGACGGGGCTCGTGTCGCCGGTGGCCGACTCGGACATCGCGCCGGTGCTCCGCCTCCTCTCCGGCCGGTCGAGCGTTGCGCGCCTCCGAGGCGTTCCGATCGACGATGCCTCGGCGACCGGGGACGGCGCCTCATGGATCGTCGGCGAGAGCGCGGGCACGCTTCCCGAGAAATCCCTCGCCATCCCCGGGACGCAAGCGTTCCTCACGCGCGATCCCGTGGCGCCGACGGCGGTCTGCCCCGGCACGGTCAACTTCGACAACTCGGCCGGCACCGGAGTCTGGGAGACGCCGGCGAACTGGGACACGAACACCGTGCCGGGCCCCACCGACGACGTGTGCATCGACGGATTCACGGTGACGATGGCGGTCGGTGCGCAGTCGGTGCGCACGCTCTCCGCCGGAACGACCGGCGTGCTCAACGTCGGGGCGGGCTCGCTCGACATCGCGCAGGACGCTTCGCTCCGCGCGTTCAATCTCGGCGGCGGAGCGGTGACCGGCGCGGGGACGATCGTGATCAACGGCCTCTTCACGTGGTCGAACGGCCAGCTCAGCGGAACCGGAACGGTCACCGCCGCCGGTGGCACTGCCATCACCAACAGCCCCATGCTCGACGGGCGGCGCCTCATCAACCCGAGTGGGCAGACGATGACGTACGCGTCGGCCAACACCGGCTTCAACTTCGCCAACGGGGCGGTCCTCCAGAACGACGGAACCTTCGATTCGCAGGCGGACAACCTTCTCCAGTGGACGGGCGCCGGCACCATCGGCGCGCTCCAGAACAACGGCACGTACAAGAAGTCGGGCGGCGGCGGCAGCTCGATCTTCTCGGTCGACGTGACGAACGCCGGGGCGATCCAGGCGCAGAGCGGGACGGTGCGGTTCTCGCGCGACCTCGCCTCCACGGGAACGGTCTCGGCATCGTCGGGCGCGACGCTCGAGTTCCTCACGGGGACGCACACGCTCAATCCGGCGCCGGCGGTACCGGCCGGCGCGACGCTCGTCGCCGACGGCGGAACCGTCACGTTCGGCGGCGCCTACAACCCGCTCGGCACGACGACGGTCAGCTCGAACAGCCTCACGCTGAACGGCTCGCCCAACGTGCTCGCCAGCCTTTCCCAGAGCGGCGGAACGCTGACCGGGCCGACCGATCTCTCCGTGAGCGGGTCGTGGACGTGGTCGGGAGGCGCGCTCAGCCAAACGGCCACCGGTACGAAGGCCACGGCCCTCGGCGGGATCGCGCTCTCCGGCAGCCAATCGCTCGATGGACGCCGCCTCGTCAATCCGGCCGGGCAGACGATCGCCTACCCGACTCTCAATTCCGCCTTGAGCCTCTCGAACGGTGCCGTCCTCCAGAACGACGGCACGTTCGACTCGCAGTCGGACAACACCATCCAGTGGACCGGCGTCGGAACGGTCGGCACGCTTCAGAACAACGGCACCTACAAGAAGTCGGGTGGAACCGGAACGTCCCAGCTCGCCGTCACGGTGACGAGCCCGGGAGCGATCCAGGCCCAGACCGGGACGGTGCGATTTCAGCGCGACTTCGCTTCGACCGGCGCCGTCTCGGCTTCCTCCGGTGCCACTCTCGAATTCATCACCGGTACACACACGTGCACTCCGGCGCCGACGGTGGCGGCCGGCGCGACGGTGCTCATCGACGGCGGCCTCGTCACCTTCGGCGGCGGCTACAACCCGCTCGGCGCGACCTCGATCAGCGCGTCCACTCTTACGTTGAACGGCTCTCCGAACGTGCTGGCGAGTCTCTCTCACAGCGGTGGGACGCTGACCGGTGCGACCGACCTTTCGGTGACCGGCTCATGGGCATGGTCGGGGGGCTCACTGTCGCAAACCGCTCCGGGCACCAAGGCGACGGCGCAGAGCGGCATCGCGCTCTCCGGCGGCCCATCGCTCGACGGACGCCGTCTCGTCAATCCTGCCGGACAGTCGATCACCTTCCCGTCGACCAGCGCCGCCTTCAACCTCTCGAACGGAGCCGTCTTCCAGAACGACGGGACGTTCGACTCGCAGTCGGACAACGCGATGCAGTGGACCGGCGCCGGCACCATCGGCGCCCTCCAGAACAACGGCACCTACAAGAAGTCCGCCGGCACCGGCACCTCGACGCTCTCGGTCGCCGTCACGAACCCGGGGACGATTCAAGCGCAGACCGGGACGGTCCGCTTCCAGCAGGATCTCGGCTCGACCGGAACGGTGACCGCATCTTCGGGGGCGACGCTCGAGTTCACGCAAGGCACGCACACGCTCAATCCGGCGCCGACGGTAACGGCGGGCGCGACGCTCCTCGCCGACGGCGGCGCGGTGACCTTCGGCGGAAATTACGATCCACTCGGCGCGACGATCCTCAGCTCCAACCTCCTGACGCTCAACGGCGCGACCAACGTACTCGCGAGCCTCTCCCAGAGCGGCGGCACGCTGACCGGGCCGGCCGACTTCTCGGTGGCCGGGGCGTGGACATGGTCCGGCGGCACGCTCAGCCAGACCGCCGCGGGGACCAAGGCGACGGCGCAGAGCGGCATCGCGCTCTCCAGCGGCATGACCCTCGACGGCCGGCGGGTCGTCAACCCGGCCGGCCAGACGATCACCTTCCCGTCGCAGAACGCCGCCTTCAACCTCTCGAACGGCGCCGTCCTCCAGAACGACGGCACGTTCGACTCGCAGTCCGACAACCTGATCCAGTGGACCGGCGCCGGCACCATCGGCACCCTCCAGAACAACGGCACCTACAAGAAGTCCGCCGGCACCGGCACCTCGACGCTCTCGGTCGCCGTCACCAATCCCGGGACCATCCAGGCCCAGACCGGAACGGTCCGTTTCCAACAGGATCTCGGCTCGACCGGAACGGTGACCGCATCATCGGGGGCCAAGCTCGAGTTCGTCAACGGAACGCAAACGCTGAATCCGGCGCCCACGGTGCCCGCGGGTGCGACGCTCATCGCCGACGGCGGGGCGGTCACGTTCGGCGGCGCGTACAACCCGCTCGGCGCGACGGTGCTCAGCTCGAATCTCCTCACGATGAACGGCTCGCCGAACGTGCTCGCGAGCCTCGCCCAGAGTGGCGGCACGCTCACGGGATCGGCCGACTTCTCCGTGACCGGCTCGTGGACCTGGTCGGGCGGCGCGCTCGGCCAGGGCGCCTCCGCGGCCAAGTCCACGGCGCTCGGCGGCATCGCGCTCTCCGGCGGCATGACGCTCGACGGGCGCCGCCTCATCAACGCCGCCGGACAGACGATCACGTACCCGACGCCCAGCACCGCCCTCAGCCTCGGGGACGGCGCCGTCCTCCAGAACGACGGCACCTTCGACTGTCAGGCCGACAACTACCTGCAGTGGAGCGGCGCCGGCGCGATGGCCGTCCTCGAGAACAACGGAACGTTCCTGAAGTCGGCCGGCAGCGGTGTCACGACCCTCGCGCTGACGACGAACAACTCGGGCACGATCCAGCCCCAGACCGGCACGATCCGCTTCCAGCAGAACCTGAGCTCGACCGGAACGCTGACCGCCTCGGCGGGCGCCACGCTCGAGTTCCTCCAGGGGACGCACATCTGCGACCCCGCGCCGACGGTGCCCGCCGGCGCGACCGTGCTCCTCGACGGAGGGAGCGTCACTTTCAACGGTGCCTACAACCCCCTCGGTGTGACCTCGCTCGTCACGAGCCAGCTCGTCCTCAACGGCTCGCCGAACGTGCTCGCGAGCTTCTCCCAGACCGGCGGCACGCTCACGGGCTCGGCGGACTTCACCGTCAGCGGCGCGTGGGGCTGGTCGAGCGGCGTGCTCAGCCAAACGGTGCCCGGCACCAAGGCGACGGGACTCTCGGGGATCGCGCTCTCGAATACGCCGCAGCTCGACGGGCGGCGCCTCGTCAACCCCGCGGGGCAATCGATGATCCTCGCCGGGACCAACAGCGGCTTCACGCTCTCGAACGGTGCCGTGCTCGAAAATGACGGCACACTCGACTCTCAGGCCGACAACTCGCTGCAGTGGAGCGGTGCAGGCGCCGTCGGCTTGATCGAGAACCACGGCCTCCTGACGAAGTCGCTGGGAGGGGGAACGAGCGCGCTCGCCGTCGACGTCCACAACCTGGGAACGATCGACGCGGTCAACGGGACGCTCCAATTCGGTCGCGACGTGACGCAGACGGCGGGCACGACGCGCCTCAACGGCGGAACGATCGGGTCGTCGTCGAGCTACACGCTCCAGGGCGGAACGATCGCCGGCACGGGAACTTTCAACGGCACGCTCACGAACGCCGGCGGTGCGATCGCACCCGGCTTCTCGCCGGGGACGATCACGATCGCCGGATCCCTCGTGCAAACGAGCGGCTCCTACGCGGTCGAGCTCGGCGGTCTGACCGCCGGCACACAGTACGACCGTCTCGACGTCACGTCGTTCACGGGCGATGCCTCTCTCGGGGGAACCCTCGACGTCACCGCAATCGGCGGTTTCACGCCGTCGCTCGGCGACGCGTTCACGGTCATGACGTACAAGTCGCACAACGGCACCTTTTCGGCGATCAATGCGCCCAACCTCGGCCCGACGCTCACCTGGAGCGTTGCGTACAACCCGACCGCCGTGATCTTGTCCGTCGTCCCGGTCGCGAACCCGGATCTCGCGGTGACGATCGGCGACAGTCCGGATCCCGTCGTCGTCGGCCAGGACCTGACCTACACGATCACGGTCACGAACAGCGGCACGGCGGTCGCGACGTCGGCGACGCTGAGCGATCCGCTGCCGGCGAGCGTCGCCTTCCAGTCGGTCCAGACGACCCTCGGGGCGTGCAACCAGTCGGCCGGCACCGTCGCTTGCAACTTCGGCGACATGGCGGTCGGCGCCTCGGCGACGGTGACGGTCGTCGTCACGCCGAGCGCGGCGGCCGAGCCGTCGATCGACAACACGGCGACCGCCGCGACGACCGCGACCGATCCGGTGCCGGCAAACGACGCGGCAACCGCGACGACGAACGTCGTCCCGCCGCCGACCGCCGACCTCTCGATCGCGCTCGCCGACAGCCCCGACCCGGTGAACGCTGGCTCGAACGTGACCTACACCGCGAGCGTGACCAACGCCGGACCCGATCCGGCGACGACCGTCGTCGCGACCGTTGCGGTCCCGGCCGGCGCTGCGTTCGTCTCGGCGACGGGAACCGGGTGGGCTTGCAACTTCGCATTGCCCACGGTGA
This sequence comes from Candidatus Polarisedimenticolaceae bacterium, assembly GCA_036275915.1. Lineage (NCBI taxonomy): Bacteria > Pseudomonadati > Acidobacteriota > Candidatus Polarisedimenticolia > Candidatus Polarisedimenticolales > Candidatus Polarisedimenticolaceae > Candidatus Polarisedimenticolaceae bacterium. Next base: position 100,722 of record DASUCV010000010.1, read on the forward strand.
CCTGCACGCGCGCGACGCTCGCCGTGGGCGCCGCACCTGCGATCGCGGTCGTCGTCACCGCGCCCGCCTCGGGCCCGCTCGCGGGCGGCGCCGCGGTCAGCGCGGCGGAAGCCGATCCCACACTTCCCAATACCGCGACCGCCACGACCGCGGTCACGCCGGTCGCCGATCTCTCGATCACGAACACCGACGCTCCCGATCCGGTCGGCGTTGGTGCTGCGCTCACCTACACGATCACCGTCACGAACCATGGGCCGAGCAACGCGACCGCCGTCGCGGTGACCGACGCCATCCCCGCGGGCACGACGTTCCAGTCGGCCGCGGGAAGCGGCTGGACCTGCGCCTTCGCGGCGCCGACCGTGACCTGCACACGTCCGACGCTCGCCGTCGCAGCGGCGCCTGCGATCACGCTCACCGTCACCGCTCCGTCGAGCGGCGGCGCGATCTCGGACACCGCGTCCGTCAGCGCGGGGGAGACCGATCCGGTGCCGGCGAACAACAGCGCCACCGCCGGCACGAACGTCACCGCCTCCGCGGATCTCTCGATCACGAACGTCGACAGCCCCGACCCGGTGAATGCCGGATCGAACGTGACGTACACGATCACGGTGTCGAATGCGGGGCCGAGCGCCGCGACGAGTCTCATCGTCGACGGTGACATCCCGACCGGCTCGACGTTCCAGTCCGCCTCGGGCACGGGCTGGACTTGCGGATTCAATGCGGGAACCGTGACCTGCACGATGCCGACGCTCGCCGTCGCATCCGCCCCCGCGATCACCGTCGTGGTCACCGCGCCGGCGAGCGGGTCAGCGATGCAATTCCGTATCGAGGTCGGCTCGAGCACCGCCGACGCGAATCTGAGCAACAACGCCGCGACCGCCGACACGGCGGTCGCGATGGTTGACGATCTCTCGATCGTCAAGACCGCCTCCGCATCCTCGGTCGCTTCCGGAACCAACTTCACGTACACCCTCGCGGTGTCGAACGCCGGACCGTCGGCCGCATCGTCCGTCACCGTCACGGACCCGCTCCCCGCGGGCCTGACGTTCGTCAGCGCCAACGGCACCGGCTGGAGCTGCTCGCAAGCGGCAGGGACGGTGACGTGCACGCGATCGAGCCTTGCGGTCGGGGCCGCCCCCGCGATCGCGATCACGGTGAAGGCCCCGGCCAGCCCCGGTACGATCGTGAACACCGCGACGGTTGCGGCCGCCGCCGATCCCAACGCCGCGAACAACAGCTCGTCGGCGAGTGTCGACGTCACCACCTCGGCCGACCTCCGCATCACGAAGACCGCGAGCGCCGCCACGATCACCGATGGATCGACGGTGACGTACCTCCTGAGCGTCCGCAACCTCGGTCCATCGACCGCGACGAACGTCGTCGTCACCGACCTTCTCCCGTTCGAGGCGACCTTCGTCTCGGCGAGCGGCAGCGGGTGGAGCTGCACGCCTTCGCGCCGCGGCGGTTTCGACGTCGTGTGTACGCGCGCCACGCTCGGGGTGACCACGGCACCCCCGATCACGATCGTCGTCACCGTCTCGACGGGTGGGAAGGGTGGCACGGTCTGCAACAGCGCAGACGTGGCGAGCGACGCCGCGGATCCGGTGACGACCGACAACACCGACCAGGTCTGCATCAACGCCGTCCCCGCAGGGACGTGCAATAGCGTGCAAGACCTGATCGAGCAGGTCGACGACAGCGGCATCCCCGCCGGCCGAAAGGCGGTGTGGGACAAGTTCCTCACGACGACGCTCGGGGCGTCGAATCTCGGCCAGCACACCGTCGTCGCTCAGCGCCTCTCGCTCTTCACGAAGCAGGTCCGCGCCGCTCAGGCCACCGGCGCCGTCGATGCGGAGACCGCGGACTCGCTCGTCACGTGCGCCGATGCGCTGCGGCAGCAGGCCACCGGAGGGGCCGGGAAGGCGCGGCGCTGACCTTTACGCCGGCCGCCCGGCGAACAAGCTCGCAACGTAGGGCAGCTCGACTTTGCCCTCGTGCTCGTGCGCGTCGAACAGACGATCGAGCGCCGCGACCATCTCGTCGTGCCGCGGCTGGCCGGCGCCGGGAACGTACGACGACGACACGAGGCGCGCGCGCAGGCCGGCGCGGTCGAGCACTTGCACATTGTCGAAGTCGTGCTTCTCGTACGGCGCACCGAAGAACGCGCCGATCTCCTGATCCGATACGTTCTCGTGCCGCACCTTGAGGTAGTCGGTCGCGAACTCGCGGATGAGCGCTTCGTACGCTGCTGCGAACGGCGTCACATCGGGCTGGCGGATGTTCCAGATCAAGCCGGCAGCGCCGCCGGCCTTCAGGATGCGAAGGCACTCCGTGCGGAAGCGCGGCTTGTCGAACCAGTGAAACGCCTGGGCGGCGAAGACGAGGTCGACACCGCGGTCGGGCAGCGTCGTTGCCTCGGCGGGTGCATCGACGATGCGGAAGCGAAGATTCGATCCCAGCCTCGAGGCCGCGGCCTCGCGCATCACCTTGTTCGGCTCGACGGCGATCACGGTGCAGCCGGCGTCGAGGAACATCGCCGTCGAGATGCCTGTGCCGGCGCCGATGTCGGCGACCGTCCATGACGGCACGAGCCCGAAGCGCGATCGCAGGCTCTCGATGACACCCGGCGGGTAGCCGGGCCGCCCCTTGACGTAATCGTCGACGCGGTTCGTGAAGCGGTTCGCAGTCGTGATCATGTGGTCCTCGATCGCCTTGTAGAAGATGACCGTCGTCTGCATCGTGCGGTTCTCATCGTAGAAGTATCCGGGAATCCGGCCGACGCGGGTCCAGCCGAGCTTCTCGTAGAAACGTTCCGCGTAACCGCCCTCGCGCGTGTCGAGGATCAACATCGATCGTCCGGCGCGGCGCGCTTCCGCCTCGACGCCGTCCATGAGCATCTTGCCGACGCCGCGGTTCCGGTAGTCGGGGAGGACCGACACCTTCTGCACCTCAGCGCGATGCCGGCCGTTCTGCTTCGTCGCCAGCTCGAGCTGTGCGCTGCCGACGACGCGCCGGTCGTCGAGCGCGACGAGGACGATCCGCTCGCCGCGGCCGAGCGAGGCCTGGATCTGCTCCCAGTACTCGGTCGCGTCGCCGTCAGAAAGCGGATGAAGGAAGCCGAGCGGGGCGCCTTGTCCCACCGTCGCTTGAAGCAGCGACCTCAGGCCGAGGGCATGCTCCCGCACCGTCGCCGGATCGGCGGTGACCAGCCGGATCATCGAGGATCTCCCGTCGAAGCGTCACTCAGCGCAGGCGAGAAGGGCCAGGACGTGGCACGTCGTCCCCGCGACGACGAAAAGATGCCAGACGAAGTGCGCGTATTTCAAGTTGCGTGACGCGTAGAAGGCGACGCCGGCGGTGTACGCGATCCCGCCCGCGAAGAGCCACACGAGGCTCGCGTGCGGGAGGCTGCGGCAGAGCGGCTTGATCGCGATGAGAACGGTCCACCCCATGACGACGTAGAGCGGCGTGGAAAGCCCCGGCCGCCACAGCCGCCCGACGGACTTCAGGACGATGCCGATGACCGCGAGCCCCCAGATGACTCCGAACAGGGTCCACCCCCACGCCCCGTTGAGCGGCCCCAGCGAGAACGCGGTGTAGGTCCCGGCGATCAACAAGAAGATGCCGACGTGGTCGAGAACTTCGAACACCTTCTTCCAGCGCCCGTGCGGCAGGGCGTGATAGAGCGTCGACGAGAAGTACATGACCAGGATCGTCGCCGCGAAGATCGTCGAGCCGACGAGGAGGGCGAGGCCGCCGTGCCGCCCGCCCGTCGCGATGAGAACCGGGGCCGCGCCGACCGCCGCGATGAGCCCGATTCCGTGGCTGATGCTGTTGGCGATCTCCTCGCCGAGCGACTGCAACCGCACTCTGACGTCGTTGGGCTTCACGGCGTTCATGAGGAATGTTACCCCGAGGCTTCTTTTCGCGCCGTGAGGTCAAACCCGCGAGGAGTGATAGGAGATTGCGTCGGGCGGTTACCTAGGACGCTCCCGGCGGTGCGCCGCGACACCCTCAGCGACCCTCGTCATCCGCCCCGGAAGAGGCGCCCGTGCGCGCCTCATCCAGGAGCTGCCGGGCCTTCGCATAGTCGGGCCAGATCGCCACGGCCTGCTCGAGAAGCGGGATCGCCTCCTGAGCTCGTCCCTGCCGCAGCCGCGTTCTTGCGGCGTTGTAGAGCGCCTTGACCGATCGCGGAGACGCGGCGACGGTCGCCTCCGAGAGCGCCGCGGCGCCCTTGAAGTCGCCGCAGCGCACCGCGGTCCGAAAGCCGCCTGCGACGAGCAACGCTGCGAGCGTGACGGCGCGCAACAGCGCCGCCGGCACCGCTGCGAGTGCCAAGCCGAGGAGCCCGCACGCCCCGATGAGCGGCGTGTACGCCAGGCGCTCTCCGAAGATCGTCCCAATCGGGAACGCCAGATTGCCCGTCACCGCGAACGCGCACGGCAGGAACGCGACCATGAACGCTGCAGACGTTCGGCCTCGGCGGAAGAGCGCCGCCACCGTCGCGATCGCTGCCGCGACGAGAACGACCGCGACCGCCCCGGCCCAAGGAAGGATCGGCTCGACCCGGATCTGGTCGAAGCCGTAGTCGACCGTCAGCGTGCCCGGCCAGACCATCTTCAAGAGATAGCGCCCGAAGAGCAGCACCGCGTTCGCCGCGCGGGTGATTGCGTCCGCGGCGACGAGCGGGTTGTCGACGAACGGAACGTCGTGGCGCGCCCATCCGACCACCGACGCGCGGAGCAGGAGAAAAGCGACGAGCGTGCCGGCGTAGCACGCACCCCGCACGGCGACGACGCGCATCGACACAGCACCGGCCCGCGGCCGCACGACGAGCCATGCGGCTCCGATGGCGATCCACGCCGCGGCGCTCTCCTTGAAGCACAGCGCCGCGAAGAACGCCGCGACGGAGCCCGTGAGGCGAAGACCGCCCGGGCCGCGCTCCCCGTCGAGCTTCACGAAGAGCGTGAACGCGATCATCCCGAGGATCGCGGCCGCGATCTCGGCGCGCCCGACGACCCAGAGCACCGACTCGCTCGCGAGGGGATGCACCGCGAAGATCGCGGCGCCGATCCATGCGGCGCGACGCGAGACCAGCGATACGAGCATCCACGCCACGGCCAAGGTCGCCAGCGCGTGCAGGGCGATGTTGACGACGCGAAATCCTTCGCGCGACGTCGCGATGCGGCCATTCGCCGCGAGCGAGAGCACCGTCAGCGGCCGATAGAGGTCCGAGCTCTCGTGCTTCGTGCCGTACCAGTAGTCGTGCTGGAACACCGAGACCGGCCCGGCCTCCCGCACGAGCCATCGGTTGTCGAGTATCGTACGATCGTCATAGATCAACGGGTCGTGGAGCGAGGCCACGTAAGGGAGAACGGCGAGGACCGCAAGGCCCAGCACCCACAATGCGGTTCGCTTCACGCCGCGCGCTCGAGGTCGAGGCGCCAGTGAGGCCGCGCTGTTAACCGCCGGGTCGGGGTTCAAATCCCTCCTCCGGAGCCAGCTCTCTCGAAATCAAAACGTGGCGCAGTGGTTAACAGCCCTTCTTAGGAGATTGCGATCCGCTGCCAACATCCGCGGCTTCGGCGGCATGCACTCCGAGGACGTCGAGCAGTGGATGAAGGTAGGCCACCATTTCTAGCAAGAACGCGCGCCCACCCCCTCGAAATCATAACGCGGCGCAGCGGTTAGCAGCGACCCGCGACGGACATGGTGCAGCGTGACAAGCCGGATAACTACCCAGTCTTTTTGTCGCCGGATCGTGCGGACGACTTTGATCTGCGGGCACCGACTCGAGGTTCTAAATTCGCTGCGCGTAGGTGCGCGTGATCACGAACTGTCACCAGAAACCCTCTCTGACCCGCCTCCAAGTGTGTACCCTTGGGAAGCAATAGGCGTGGCGCGCACGGGCGCCAGAACAGGGAGGCAATTCATGAAACGGTTCGCAGGAGTCTGGATCATGCTTGCCGGGTTGCTCGCAGCGTCCCCGGCGCTGGCTCACCACCTCAACGGATACGTACGCTGCGACTCCAACGGTAACGGGTCGCTCGACGGCGACGATCTTCCGATCGTCGGCGCGATCGTGAACGTGACGAATACCGCCGGCACGTTTACCGCTTCGGGCACCACGGACTCGAACGGCTTTTACGACATCGCCCTCCGTTCGGACGCCGCGGACTACTACGTGGCGACTTTGGATCCGGCCAGCCTGCCCGCGGACGCGACCGTCGTGATCCCGTCGGGCGGAATCTTCTCGTTCGACTCGTTCTCGACCTCAGAAACGCGAGAGGACTGGCTCGTCAGCTCGGCCACGTGCCAAGCCGGCAACTGCTGGCTCACCGGCGGCGGCACGGTGTGGGACAAGCTCCTCAACCAGTTCGTGGCCACCAAGGATCCGAAGCTGAGCTTCGGCGGCAACGTGCACCCCGGCTGCTCGCCCACCTCGGGCGCCGGCGGCGACTGGAACGTCGTCGATCGAGGAAGGAGGCTGCACTTCCACGGCACCGATATCCCGACGGTCAGCTGCGGTAACGTGCCGGGAATTCCGCCGGGCTCCAACTCACCGAAGACCCCGTTCAATTACATCGAGTTCCAGGGAACGGGCTGGCTCCACGGCATCCAGGGGAACAAGACGAGCTACGATCTCGTTTACTTCTTCGCGCGTGCTGAGGATCGAAACGAGCCCGGCAGTCGCGGGGCCAACGATGGCGCGCTGATCGACCGGTTGTTCCTCCGCGTGTTCCTCGATCCGAACAACCCGATCGGCTCGACGGTCCTCCTCTTGGATACGGATGGGGACCCGTCCACCGTGGACCCGACACCGATCACCACCGGCAATCTTCAAATCCACATCAGCAGCTGCGACAACCCGCCTCTTCAGTGACGATCTAACCCGCTCGCGTCCGGCGTCCACCGCCGGGCGCGGGCGGGTCTTCACCATCATTTCCAAAAAAAATTCGTGGCACGGGGACCCTAGGGCCGCGCCGGGACCGTAATTCTCGGCCGCCCGAGACGCGCGAATACTTCTAGCTCCAAGGCCCGAAAACACGGTGCCGTAATTGCCCGGATTGCCGCCATCCGGGGCTGTCGGCGAACGTTCGAGTGACATCCGTAGTCATACGCTTACGACTATGGCGTTCCGTTCTGGGAATCTCATCTTGAACATCGAGCCGCGCGGGATTCAGCGACAAGATGCGCGGCGCGGGAGACGGCGATGAGAAGCAAGACGAACGGCAAGCGCAGCTCGATCATGATCGCGATCGCGGCGGGGGCCCTGTCGATGGCGCTCAGCGCCGCCCCGGTGTCCGCCGCAGGCCATGGTCAAGGCCAAGGCCAAGGCCAGGGCCAGGGCCAGGGTCAGAACAACGGCAAGAACCCCGGCCAGGGCAAAGGGAACAAACACCGGTTCGTGCTAGGGATCAGCTGGTTCCACGAGCTCTTGGGGTCGGTGGGCAGCGCGCTCAAGCACGAGACGGGCGCCGAAGGCAATTGAGCGGAGCGGACGGGGCGCTTCGCCCCGTCAATCTTCGCTAGCCGGCCCCGCCGCTTCCCGCCGTCTTCGGCCGCTTCACCATCGACGCCGCGATGTAGTCGCGGTTCATGCGCGCGATGGTCTCGATCGAGATCGACTTGGGGCAGGCTGCCTCGCACTCTGCGTGGTTGGTGCAGGAGCCGAATTGCTCGGCGTCCATCTGGGCGACCATGGCGAGGGCGCGGCGGTCGCGCTCGGCCTGGCCCTGGGGCAGAAGGCCGAGGTGGCTCACCTTCGCGGCGGTGAAGAGCATTGCGGACGCGTTGGGGCAGGCGGCGACGCAGGCGCCGCAGCCGATGCACGCGGCCGCGTCCATCGCGCGTTCGGCTGCGTCCTTGGCGATGGGGATCGTGTTCCCGTCGGGAGCGCTGCCGGTGCTCACGCCGACGAAGCCGCCGGCGGCGATGATGCGATCGAAGGCGCTGCGATCGACGACGAGATCGCGGACGACGGGGAAGGCGGCGGCGCGCCACGGCTCGATCGTGATCTCGTCGCCATCCTTGAACGTGCGCATGTGGAGCTGGCAGGTCGTCGTGGCTTTTCGCGGGCCGTGAGGCGTGCCGTTGATGACCATGCCGCACGTGCCGCAGATCCCTTCGCGGCAGTCGTGGTCGAAGGCAATCGGCTCTTCGCCCTTGTCGATGAGCCCTTCGTTGACGACATCGAGCATCTCGAGGAACGACATGTGCTCGCTGATGCCCTCGGCTCGATAGGTCACGAAGCGGCCGGGGTCGGCGGCGTTCTTCTGGCGCCAGACGTGGAGGGTGAGGTTCATCGTGCTCATTTGTAGCTTCGCGTCGCGAGGTGGACGTTCTCGAAGTGGAGCGGCTCGACGTTGCGCTTGGGGGGGCGGTCGGGGCCGGTGTACTCCCACGCGGCGACGTGGCAGAACTGGCGGTCGTCCCTGACCGCTTCGCCGTCTTCGGTCTGGAATTCTTCCCGGAAGTGGCCGCCGCAGCTCTCGCGGCGCTCGAGGGCGTCCTCGCACATCAGCTCGGCCAGCTCGAGGAAGTCGGCGACGCGGCCGGCCTGCTCGAGCGATTGGTTCAATTCCTGGCCGTCGCCGAGGACGTTGACGTTCTGCCAGAACTCTTCCCTCAGCGTGGGGATCTTCTCGAGCGCGGCGCGGAGGCCTTTGTCGTTCCGCGCCATGCCGCAGTCGTCCCACATGATTTTGCCCAGCTCGCGGTGGAACGACGTCGGCGTGCGCTTGCCTTTGATGTTGAGGAGGGAGGCGTTGCGCGCCATGACGTCGGATTCTGCTTTCTTGACGTCGGGATGGTCGGCCGCGACCTTGTCGAGCTTCGTGCCGCCGAGGTAGTTGCCGATCGTCGCGGGAAGGATGAAGTAGCCGTCGGCGAGGCCTTGCATGAGCGCCGAGGCGCCGAGGCGGTTCGCGCCGTGGTCGGAGAAGTTCGCTTCGCCGGCGACGTGGAGGCCCGGCAGAGTCGACATGAGGTCGTAGTCGACCCAGAGGCCGCCCATCGTGTAGTGGACCGCCGGGAAGATCCGCATCGGGACCTTGTAGGGGTTGTCGTCGGTGATCCGCTCGTACATCTCGAAGAGGTTGCCGTACTTCTCGCGGATCGCGTCTTCGCCGAGGCGGCGGATCGCGTCGGCGAAGTCGAGGTAGACGCCGAGCTTCGTCGGGCCGACGCCGCGGCCTTCGTCGCACACCTGCTTGGCGGCGCGCGATGCGATGTCGCGCGGGCAGAGGTTGCCGAAGCTCGGGTACTTGCGCTCGAGGTAGTAGTCGCGCTCGTCTTGCGGTATCTCGTTCGCCTTGCGGGCGTCGTTCTCTTTCTTGGGGACCCAGATCCGCCCATCGTTTCGGAGCGACTCGGACATCAGCGTGAGCTTCGACTGATACTCGCCGCTCACCGGGATGCAGGTCGGGTGGATCTGCGTGTAGCAGGGGTTCGCGAAGGCGGCGCCCTTCTTGTAGGCGCGCCAGATCGCGGTCGTGTTGCAGCCCTTCGCGTTCGTCGAGAGGAAGTAGACGTTGCCGTAGCCGCCGGTCGCGAGGACGACGGCGTCGCCGAGGTGCGATTCGATCTCACCCGTGACCATGTCGCGCACGACGATGCCGCGCGCGCGGCCGTCGACCACGATGACGTCCTGCATCTCGTGACGCGGGTACATCGCGATCTTGCCGAGGCCGACCTGGCGCTCGAGCGCCTGATACGCGCCGAGGAGGAGCTGCTGGCCCGTCTGCCCGCGCGCGTAGAAGGTGCGCGAGACCTGGGCGCCGCCGAACGAGCGGTTCGCGAGGAGGCCGCCGTACTCCCTTGCGAACGGCACGCCCTGCGCGACGCACTGGTCGATGATGTTGACCGACAGCTCGGCGAGACGGTAGACGTTCGCCTCGCGCGCACGGAAGTCGCCGCCCTTCACCGTGTCGTAGAAGAGGCGCCAGATCGAGTCGCCGTCGTTCTGGTAGTTCTTCGCGGCGTTGATGCCGCCCTGCGCCGCGATCGAGTGCGCGCGCCGTGCCGAGTCCTGGTAGCAGAACGCCTTGACGTCGTAGCCCAACTCCGCAAGCGACGCGGCGCCCGCGCCGCCGGCGAGCCCGGTGCCGACGACGAGCACGGTGTATTTCCGCTTGTTCGCCGGGTTGACGAGCTTCATGTCGGCGCGGTGCTTCGTCCACTTCTTCTCGATCGGGCCGTCGGGGACGTTCGCGCGCAGGTCCATGGCTATTTCACCACACCGGCGAGGACGGAGAGCGGCACCGCGACGAAGCCGATCGTGACGACGACGGCGAAGACGATCGCAGCGGTCTGCCGCGCACGGTCCCACTTCGGGTGCGAGATGCCGAGGGTCTGCAGCATGCTCCACACGCCGTGCCGGAGGTGGAAGCCGAGCGCGATCATCGCGATGACGTAGAAGAGCGTGACGGGCCACACCTGGAACCCGGTGACGACGTTCCGGTAGACGTCGCCGGGGGCGAACGCAGGGTGCACCGTGCCGAGCGTCATGTGGAGGATGTGGTAGACGACGAAGAGAAGGATGATGACGCCGCCCCAACGCATCGTGCGCGAGGCGTAGGTCGAGGCGTCGGGCGCCGTCTTCCGGTAACCGATCGGGCGCGCCTTCTGGTTCGTGATCGTGAGCGACGTCGCCGACCAGATGTGGAGGACGACCGCGGCCAGGAGCGTTCCGCGTGCGATCCAGATCCCGGTGCCGTGGAGGATTTCCCGGAGGAACCGCCCGTAATGGTTAATCGCCTCGTGATCGGGCAAGAAGACCTGCAAGTTGCCGATCATGTGGACGAGGACGAATCCGAAAAGGATGACGCCCGTGACCGCCATGACGACCTTGCGGCCGATCGTCGATGCGACGAAGGGGACCGGATGTTCGAGCGCAACACTCGGGGAGCCGGCGCGCATTGGGGGCGGAGGATAGCACTTCGGGCTCCTCCTCGTCGTCGCGCCGCCGTCGCGAACGCCTATCGTCCGGACGTTGCCCCGGTAGCCGCCGCGAGCGCCTTCTTTCGCGCGGCCTCGAACTCGTCGCCGGGGAACCAGGCGGGCAGTCCCGCGCCGGTCGCGACGTCGAGGCCGACGCGGTAGGCGAGGACGTCGTCGTCGACCATGCCGTCGAGGTTCCAGTCGGGCGTCACCTCATCGCTCGGCTGGTGGTAGCGGTGCGTCCGGTAGTCGGCTTCCTTCGCCTTGCCCCAGCCTTCGGGCCGTCCAACGTAGGTCTGGCCTGACTTGAAGTAGAGGGCCGGCACGCCGATCCGCGCGAAGTTGAGCTGGTCGGAGCGGTAGTAGTAACCCTTGTCGGGCTCCGGCTCGTCGACCACCGTGCGCTTCTGAGCGGATGCCGCGGCGGCGAGGCGGAGCTCCATGTCCGATTTGCCGCGGCCGACGATCGCCACGTCCGACGTGCGGCCGAAGATGTTGCCGCCGTCGATGTTGAGGTTCGCGGCGATCTTTGCGACCGGGATCGTCGGGTGCGCCGCGTACCACTCCGAGCCGAGGAGGCCCTGCTCCTCGCCGCCGACGAAGAGCGCCATCACGCTCCGCTTGGGCTTGGGCGACGTCCCGGCGAACGCCTCGGCGATCGCGAGGACCTGCGCGCATCCCGACGCGTTGTCGAGGGCGCCGTTGTAGATCTTGTCGCCTTTCGCGTCCGGCTCGCCGATGCCGAGGTGGTCGTGGTGGGCGGAGTAGATCATCGTCTCGTCGGCGACGGACGGCTCCGACCCCCTGAGCACGCCGACGACGTTCGCGGTCTCGGTCTTCTTGATGGCGACGTCGAAAGCGATCGACGTCGTGATGCCGAGGGGCACCGGTGCGAACGCGGCGCTCTTCGCGGATTTGACGAGCGCGTCGAGATCCTTCCCCGCGAGCTTGACGAGGCGGCGTGCGGCGTCCTCCGTCATCCAGCTCTTGAGGCGCACGCACGGCTCGCCGGCGTCGGGCAATTCGAACCCCGTCCCCGACCACGAGGATTGAACGACGTTCCACCGGTAGCCCGCCGACGGCTCGGTGTGGATGATGATCGCCCCGGCGGCACCGGCGCGCGCGGCGCTCTCGTACTTGTAGTCCCAGCGGCCGTAGTAGAGCCGCTTCACGCCGGCGAAGAGCGCGGGATCCCAGTCGGGATCGTTGTTCATGATGAGGAGGATCTTGCCCTTGAGGTCGGCGCCCTTGTAGTCGTCCCACTTGAACTCGGGCGCCTGGATCGCGTAGCCGACGAAGACGACCTCGGCGTTCTCGATCGCGACGTGCGGCTGTTGCACGCCGGAGGCGCCGATGAAGTCGTCCCACCACTTGAATTCCGCGGCGCCCTTCGCGGTCTTGAAGCTCCAGGTCTTCGGATGCTGCATCGTGAGACCGACGATCGGGAACGGCTGTTCCCAGCTTCCGTTCGCGCCGCCAGGCGCGAATCCGATCGCCTTCAGCCGCTCTGCGAGGTACGCCCGCGCCTTCCGATCGCCGTCGGTACCGGGGCCACGCCCCGCCATCGCGTCGTCGGAGAGCGCCTTGACGTCGCGGAGGATCCCGGCCGAAGTGATCCGCTGCGCGGGATCGGCCGTCGCCTGGGCGAGGAGAACGGTCGAGGCGAGGGCGGCGAAGGCGATCGTGCGACGCATGTCAGCGCTCCTTCTTGACCCTGTCGCCGCTCGCGAGGAAGACGCCGCCCGACAGGTGGTGGATCGTCCGCTTGTCGTCGCTCACGAACTGCCAGACCCCGTCGACGAACGAGTCGGGATCGGCCCACGCCGCGACGACGTCGCCGACGAAGAGGTCGTACTTCTCCTGCATGTACGGCTCGGGCACGACCTTGCACTCGAGCCACGCTGCGCATCCTTCGATGAACGGCGCCTGCACGATCGACGCGGGCGACGTCTCGAGCGCGTACTTCTCGAACTTGTTCTCGTCCTCACCGGACGCGGTGCCGGCGGCGTAGACCGCTTCCGCCATCGCGGCGGTCGGGACGTTGACGACGAACTCGCCGGACTTCTCGATGAGCGGGCGCGTGAAGGTGTCCGCCGCGATGACCGCGGCGACCTTCGCCGGGTCGTAGTCGAGGCCCATGACCCAGGCGGCCGCCATGACGTTCTGTTTCCCGTCGGCCGCCGAGGTGATGAGCGTGGTCGGCCCGTGGTTGATGAGCTTGTACGCCCGGCGCAAGGGAACGGAGACGCGCCGGCTCATCGCTTCTTCTGGCCCTCGTAGACGGTCTCGACCCACTTCTCGATCGGGATGAAACTCGACGCGTAGCTCTTGAACTCGTCGGGAAGCCCGGCCTTCTTCGCGTCCTCGAGCGACATCCCCTTCGCGATCTCGGCCTTCACGATGTCCACCGACTTCACGAGCGTCGCGTGGAACTTCTTGAGATCGTCGAGCGTCGCCAGGGCGCCGTGCCCGGGGATGATGGAAGCGCCCGGCGGGATCCTCGCGATCATGTCGGCGACGTTTTTGATGTAGCCGTTGACGTCGCCTCCCGAGTCGACGTCGATGAACGGGAACATCCCGTTGAAGAACTGATCGCCCATGTGCACGACGTTCGATCCCTTGAAGAAGATGATCGAGTCGCCGTCGGTGTGGCCGTGCGGCACGTGGACGACCTGGATCTCCTCGTTGTCGAACCAGACGGTCACGCCGTCTTCGTAGGTGACGACCGGCAACGCCTCCTTGGGCGAGGCCTCCGTCGTCCGCCCTGGCAGCTCCTGCTTCGCCCCGAGGCGCTTGCGCACGTTCTCCTGCGCGATGATCGTCGCCTCCTTGCCGAAGATCGCGTTGCCGCCGGTGTGATCGCCGTGCCAGTGCGTATTGAGGAGGAACGCGAGCTTCCCCTCCGGCGCGAACCCCTTGATCGCCGCGCGGATCTTGTCGGCGAGCGGCGCGAACTCGTCGTCGACGACGAGCACGCCGTCGGGCCCGGCAAGCACGCCGATGTTCCCGCCGGCGCCGGTGAGCATCCACACGTTGCCCGCGACCTTCGCCGCCTTGACCTCGACCTTCGAGAAGTCGTTGCCCTGCGCCGCCGCCGGGAGCGCCGCCAGCGCGGCCAACCCGAGCACGATTCCGAGTCTCATCCGCATCGCTGTTCTCCTGATCCGGCGATCATACCCTCCAGAGGGGACAGCTTCCGAAACTCCGCACATCGAGTTTCGGAAGCTGTCCCCTCTTCCTCTATGATGCGCCGATGATCGCACCCGTCGTCGCGATGCTCGCGGTCATTCTCGTCGCCGCGAAGATCGGAGGCGAGGCCGCGACACGGTTGGGACAGCCTTCCGTCCTCGGTGAGCTTCTGGCCGGCGTGGTGCTCGGCAATCTCGGGCTCGCCGGCGTGACGCTCCTCGAGCCGATCAAGGACAGCGCGGCGATCGAGCTGCTCTCCGATCTCGGTGTGCTCATCCTGCTCTTCGAGGTCGGCCTCGAGTCGACCGTCGGGCAGATGATGAAGGTCGGCGCTTCGGCGCTGCTCGTCGCGACGCTCGGCGTCGTGGCACCTTTCGCGCTCGGCTGGGCGGTCTCGGTCTGGCTCGAGCCTCACGGCTCGCTCTACCTTCACGCTTTTCACGGCGCCACGCTCTGCGCGACGAGCGTCGGCATCACCGCGCGCGTCTTCCAGGATCTCGGGCGCGGCAAGAGCGACGAGGCCCGTATCATCCTCGGCGCGGCGGTGATCGACGACGTGATGGGGCTCGTCATCCTCTCCGCGGTGACCGGGATGATCGTCGCGGCCGATGCGGGGCGCGCCTTCTCGATCGGGGCCGTCGGCTGGCCGTTCCTGAAGGCGAGCGTGTTTCTCGCGGCGGCGCTCACGATCGGCTCCGTCGTCACACCCCGGTTGCTCGATCTCGCGTCGCGCCTCAAGACCCGTGGGACGCTCCTCGCTACCGGGCTCGTGTTGTGTTTCGTCCTGGCTTGGGTCGCGAGCCGGATCGGTCTCGCGCCGATCGTGGGCGCCTTCGCCGCCGGTCTCATCCTCGAGCCGGGGCAGTACCGGGCCTTCGAGCAGCGCGGGGAAGACGGGCTCGAAAAGCAGGTCCATCCGATCGGGTCGTTCCTCGTGCCGGTCTTCTTCGTCCTCATGGGGATGCGCACCGACGTTCGCGCCTTCGTTCAGCCTGGCGTCCTGGGCCTGGCGGCGGGCCTGACGGCGGCGGCGATCGTCGGAAAGCAGCTCTGCTCGCTCGGCGTGCTCCAGCGCGGTGTCGATCGCCTCACGGTCGGCATCGGCATGATCCCCCGAGGTGAGGTCGGCCTGATCTTCGCGAGCATCGGCGTCTCCCTGACGGTCCGGGGCGAGCGGATCGTCGACGACGCGGTGTTCTCCGCGATCGTCGTCATGGTTGTCGTGACCACCTTGATCACGCCGCCGCTCCTGAAGTGGAGCCTCGGACGCACGAGGGCCTGATGCCGATCGGCTTCGCCGGGATCTACCACTTGGCGCTCTTCGGGCTGTTGATCCCGTTCGCGGCGGTGCGTTCGGCGCGCCGCATCGACTCCCGGCGGCTCCCACCGAAGGCTGCCCACTTCATCTCCACGGTCGTCACGCTCCTCGTCTTCTTCGGCCTCTCGCTCCTCGTGTCGGTCAGGGAGCGGATCGTCCTCTTCCCTCGAGCGGCCCCGCCGCTCTGGACGATCACCGCCGGCGGTGCGGTGCTCGTGGCGCTCGTCGGGCTCATGCGCCCCATCTGGAAGAGCCGTGTGGCCGCGCGGGCTCGGAAAATCTGGCTCTTCATGCCGCGGACGCCGCGCGAACGGGCGCTCTGGGTCGCGTGCTCGCTCGCGGCGGGGCTCGCGGAAGAGGTGACCTACCGCGGTGTCATGTACGTGCTCCTCTGGCGCCTCACCGGCCATCCGTTGCCTGCGGTCCTCATCGCGTCGATCGTGTTCGGCGTCTCGCACTGGCTCCAGGGATGGAAGGGGATGTCGATCATCACGTCGATCGCGCTCGCGATGCACGGGCTCGTTTGGATCTCCGGCTCGCTCTACGTCGCGATCGCCGTCCATGCGCTCTACGATGTCGCCGCCGGTCTCTTCTACGCCAAGTACGGCGACGAGCTGGGCTACCCGCTGGAGCCTCTGCCGCCCCCGGCGCCTGCCTCCTGAACTGCTAGAGTGCGCCGCGCGATGACGCGCTGGCTCGACTACGACGAGGTCTACGAAGGCGGCGCCACGCGCGTCGCCGGGACGGTCAAGGTCCTGAAGGGTGTCGAGAGCCGCGAGCTCGGGAACACGCGCGATCTCCTCGTCTACCTCCCGCCGTCGCACGGCACCGCGAATCGCACCTACCCGACCCTCTACATGCATGACGGTCAGAACCTGTTCGACGCCGCGACGAGCTACGCCGGGGAGTGGCGCGCCGACGAGACGCTCGAAGCGCTCGCGGGGGAGGGCATCGAGGCCATCGTCGTCGGGATCCCCAACTCGGGGACCGCGCGTCTCGCCGAGTACAGCCCGTTCGAGGACAAGCTCTCGGGCGCGGGGCGCGCGAGGGACTACGTCCGTTTCGTCGTCGAGACGGTGAAGCCGCTCGTCGACGACGCGTTCAGGACGACCGGTCTCCCCGAAGCGACGGCGACGATCGGATCGTCGATGGGCGGGCTCGTCAGCCTCTACGCCTTCTTCGAACGCCCGGACGTCTTCGGGCTCGTCGGCGCCGTGTCGCCGTCGCTCGGCTTCGCGCGGCAGGCGCCGCTCGCCTGGCTCGAGAGCGCGCCGTTCGTCGGCGGACGGATCTACATGGACGTCGGCACGCTCGAGGGGCCGCCGCGGGCCGGAGACGAGCCGAGCCCCTACGTGCGTCTCGTGCGTCGTGCCTACGACGCGCTCGTTTCCAAGGGATACGCGCCCGATCGCGACATCCTCTATCGCGAGGATGAGGGCGGCCGGCACAACGAGGCCGCGTGGGCGGCACGCTTGCCCGAGGCGCTGCGCTTCCTCTTGAAATAAGGGGACAGCTACCGAATTCTCACCCAAAGTTGGGGGGTGGTTTCCTCACACACAACTCGGTGCTTATTGTGTGTGAGGAAGCCACCCTCCAACTTTGGGTGAGAATTCGGTAGCTGTCCCCTTATTTCAGACGCGTGGGCGTGTGTCCATGCGCCGGATCCATGCCGAGAGCTTGGGGTAGCCGCCCTTGAGCGGCATGTGCTCGACGAGGATGTCGTGGAAGAGGTGCGTGTCGTCGTCCTCGCACGTCAGGGCGTAGCGCAGGAACGGAAAGGCGCAGACGTCGGAGGCGGAGAGCTCGGCGCCCATGAGGTAGTCGCGGCCGGAGAGCAAGCCCTCGAACCACGGCAGCCACCCGGCCATCTCGGCGCCCCACGCTTCGATCTTCGCGCGATCGGGATCGGGCTTCTGTAGCTCGTCGTAGATGAGGTTCGGCGGACGCTTCCACACGCGGTTGAACCACTCGATGAAGATGTCCGTCTCGGCCCGGCGCGCCGGATCGGCCGGCCAGAGCGCACGCTCCGGATAACTCTCCTCGAGGTACTTGACGATGACCATCGAGTCGTACACGACCTTCCGCCCGCGATCGACGTCGACGATCGTCGGGACGAGGTCTTGCCCGCTTACGGCGCGGACCGTCGCGCGGTCGTCGGGATCGACCCAGACCGATTCGGTCGGAATCTTTTTGTGCGCGAGGGCGAGCGCGACGCGCTCGACGTTCGTGGAGTACTTGAACCGGTAGAGCTGGATCACGCGCGCACTATACCGCGGCTTCGATCGTGCCGATCACCGTCCGCAAGCCCGCGGCGAACGACGAGGGCGGTGGCAGCAGGCTGACGACGAGGTAGCCGTCGGCCGGGAAATCGAAGAAGTAGCCGGGATGGACGGCGACCCCCTGGGAGAGGAGCTCGAGGACGAGCGCCTCCTCGGCGACGACACGGGGGAAGCGCACGACGGCGGTCCAGCCGCCCTCGGGCGGGAGCAGCTCGACGGCGCCGCCCGGAGGGAGGAGCGCGCGCGCGGCGGCGAGATTGGCCAGGCACCGGGCGCGGATGGCCTCCCGCACCGGCGCCGCACGGCGCAGGATCTCCGGAAGCGCTTCCTGAACCGGTGTCGCGACCGAGAGATAGTTGTCGCCGACGAACTCGAGCTTCTCGAGCGCGGCCTCGCGCCTCTGCTCCGGCCCCGACGCGACGATCCACGAGAGCTTGAGCTGGGGGAGGCCGCAGCTCTTCGAGAGCCCGCCGAGCGTGAACGTGAGCCCTTGGTCCCGCGTCGCGAAGCTCGTCGGGCTCGATCCCCACGCGTAGTCGAGGAAGACCTCGTCGACGATGAGCGGGAGGCCGGGCGCCAGCGTGTCGGCGGTCTCGCGATCGACGAACGAGCCGGTCGGATTGTTCGGGTGCACGACGATCGCCGCCTTGGCCCGCGAAGGATCCTGCGGCACCGGCTGCCAGCGGTGCGAGCCGTCGAGCGGATACGGCAACGCCGCGACACCGTCGAGCGCGGCGAGGTGCTCGAAGAGCGGGTACGAAGGCGACGGAACGTAGACGGCATCGCCGGGATCGCAGAGCAGCTTGAAGAGGAAGCCGTACGCCTCGCTCGACGACGCGGTGAGCACGATCCGGTCCGGATCGGCGCCGTAGAGCGCCCCGACCGCCTCGCGCGCCTTGCGGAGTCCCTTCGGATCGGGGCGGTAGGCGAGTCCGGCCGGGGAGGCGAGCGCGGCGAGGAGATCCCGCGGATACTCGATCTCCGCGGCGGTCGGGTTGCTGATCGTGAGATCGTGCGCGATCGCCGCCTTCGCCTTCGCGGCGGCGTAGGTGTTCGGGGAGAGGTCGTGGGGAATGCGGCGGGAGAACACGGCCCGATTATCCACGGAGGAGCGTCCATGAGGCGCATGCGTAAGGCGACGGCGATCCTGCTCGCCGTCCCGCTGTGCGGTTGTCTCGAGGCGCCGCTCACCGAGCGCCTGGATATCCGTATGCTCGCGGGCGGGGCTTCCGTCGTCTCCCTGCGGGTGAGCCTTCGCGACCCTTCCGATTTCGCCGAGAGCCCGAAGCTGCGCGAGCGCCTGGAGAGCGAGACCCGGGCGCTCGAGGAGGGCACCGACCCGTGGTCGGCGCGGTTCGCCGCGGCGTCGCCGGCGCGGGAGCGGGACGTCCGCGACACCGCCGACGGCAAGTTGATCCGCCTGACGCGGCACGGACGTCTCGCGACTCCCGACGACCTCCGCGCCTTCCTGCGCGACGCGGGCGTCGGCGTCTCTTACGACCACGGCGAGGGCTGGGAGGAGCTGACCCTCCTTCCCGGCCATCCGCTGCGCGTCACGAGCGCCGAGCGCGAGCGGGTGAAGACGGAGCTGGCGTCCTGGAGCACGAAGCTCTCCGCGTACTTCGCGTCCCTCGAGCGCCTCTACGACTACCTCGACCGGCGTCCCGAGCGCGCCCGCGTCTGCCTCGCGTCGATCGTCTCCAAGGTTCCGGAGGGCGAGTCGCTGACCGGTGAGGAGTCGCGTCTGACCGATGCGGTCGAGGACGCGATGGGCGCGTGCGGCGCCATCCTCACGGCGGCCAAGGACGACGCCTACACGCTCGACGAGCTGTCACGGCGTGTCTACGATCCGTTCCCCGCTGCGATCCGGATCGCAGTTCCCGGCGCGGTCGTCGAGCGCGAAGGGTTCGCCGGCGCGGGCGACGCGCCGCTCGAGATCCCCGAGGCCTCCCTGTGGTCGGCGTTCACGCGCCTGCAGGGACGATTCGCCTCTCCGGACCTCGCGGTCCTGATGTGGCGCCAGGACGTCGGCGGGAAGGACGCCGCGATCGACGTTGACGCGCTGGCCGCGGCGCGGCGCCGCGCCGGAAAGCCGAGCGCCGACGAGATCCGCGCGGCGATCGAGGATCAGCTCCGCACCGCTCCGGTCTACCGGGTCCGGTGGGCTCCCGAAGCGGGACGCGAGGCGCCGCTCCCCTTCGACGACGAAGCTTCGCCGGAGACCGGCACGAGCGCGCGCAGCGCCGGAAGCGGTGGGTCGCCCGCGTAGAGCACGCGCTCGAGGAAGAGGCCGGACGGCGGCGCCGTCCACTCGGCGGTGCCGGTCCGTGAAGGATTCTTCAGCAGAGCCTTGAACTCAGGAACGGGGAGATCCTCGGCACCGACCTTGACGAGCGCGCCGACGACGCGCCTGACCATCTTCCACAGGAAGTGCGACGCGACGAGGCGGACGAGGATCAAGGCGCCGTCCTCCACGACCTCGGCACCGTCGACGAGTACGCGCGTCGACGTCTGGTCCTGCGGCCGCTCGCAGAAAGCCGCGAAGTCGTGCATGCCGGGGACGGCCGCCACCGCTTCGGCCATGAGCGCCGGATCGATCGAGCGCTTGATCCACCAGACGCTGCGCTTGGCGAGCGCCGTGCGCCGCCGCGAGATCTGGTAGACGTACGATCGCAGGACCGCGTCGTGGCGGGCGTGGAAGCGGTCGGAGGCCGACGAGAGCGCCAGCACGTGGATGTCGTGCGGCAGCGCGTCGTTGACCGCCAGGCGGAACTTCTTCGGATCGATCCGCTCTCGCAGGCGCAAATGCGCCACCTGATGCGCCGCATGCACGCCCGCGTCGGTGCGGCCCGCACCGCCGAGCTCGACGACGGCGCCGCCGGCCTCACCGATCGCGCTTCGTAGCTCGCCGGCGACGGAGCGCGCGTTCTGCTGCTCCTGCCATCCGCGGTAGCGCGTTCCCTCGTATTCGAGGTCGAGGCGGTAGGTCGGCATCGGTCAGGGGGCGACGTTGAGCGACCAGTCCCACGGCTGGTACTCGACCTTCACGTCCTTGGCCGACGCCGCCTCGGCGACCGCCTCGGAGCCGAACTTCTTGAGGACGCCGAGCGTCCCGCCGAGCGGCTTGAAGTCGTCCTTGTACCAGTCGAAGAGCGTGCTCGTCTTGATGACCGTGGTGTGATGGGACGTATCGATCGTGACGACGCCGGGTGTCGCGAGGAACGCGCGCGTCGCGTCGTCGAGCTGGTCGTCGATCTTGTTGCCGTAATAGGGCTCGGCCCGGAGAGGCGCGCACGAGCGCGCGGAGCTGTTGAGCGCGAAATGGATGCGCGGGTCCTTGTACTCCTTGACGAGGCGCCTCTCCAGCTCGTCGAGGCTCACCGGCTTCCCGTCGACCAAGAGCGCGTTGCGGTGGAAGATCTCGTTCGGCCGCAGGGCCTTCGAGAGCGCGCGGATCGATCCCGACGGGTTCAGGAGGAGGATGGTCTCGAGGATCTTCGTGTTGTAGAGGTTGATGAGCACCGCCTCGCGCTCGTGCGGCTCGAGCGTCTTGAGGTCGGCGCTGCGGTAGATCATGACGACTTCCGAGATGCGCTTGAGGTCGTCGCCGTTCGTCCGCCACGTCGCGTAACGGACGCCGTGGCCGGTCACGTAGGTCGTCAGCAGCTTCGCGTGCCCCGCCTGCGCCGCCTTGAGATCGGCGTGCGCGGGGACCGCCGCGACGAGCATGCCGAGAATCGCGATCTTGCGGATCACGCGGCGGTCAGCAGGATCGGCGCGCCGTCCATGACGACGATCGTCTGCTCGTAGTGGGCGGCGGGGGCGGCATCGGCGGTCCGCACCGTCCAGCCGTCCCGGTCCTCGACGATCGCGCCCGAGCCGCTCGTGAGCATCGGCTCGACGGCGATCACGAGGCCGCGCTTCAGCCGCTGCCGGGCGCGCGGGTCGTAGACGTTCGGCACGCTCGGGGCCTCGTGGATCGTCCGGCCGATCCCGTGGCCCGAGAGATCCTTGATGACCGAGAACCCGTCGTGCCTGATCGAGCGCGAGACCGCGCGTCCGATGTCGCTCACGCGGCCGCCGGCCCGCGCGGCTTCCATCGCGCGATCGAACGCCCGCCGCGCGGCGGCGACGAGCGCGCGCGACGTCTCGGACGCGACGCCCACGACGACGGTCACGGCGGCATCGGTCATGTAGCCGTCCTTCTCGGCGGTGACGTCGAGCTTCAGCAGGTCGCCGTCTTCGAGGACGCGCGTTCCGGGGATGCCGTGCACGATCTCGTCGTTGACGCTGATGCAGGTCGCGCCGGGGAAGCCGTAGACGAGCTTCGGAGCCGAGCGGGCGCCCGCCGCCGCGAGCACGGCCGCGCCGATCGCATCCAACTCGGCGGTCGAGACACCCGCACGTACCGCCGCCGCCATCGCGTCGAGCGCCGCGCGCACGACGCGGCCGCTCGCGAGGAGGCCGTCGAGATCGGCTTGGGCTTCGACGCACATGGCGGGCTCCTACTCCTCGGCGTCGGTCTCGAGATGAAACCGATGGAGGAACCGATGGAAGACCGGACCGAAGATGATACCGGCGATCAGGATCACGGCAAGGCCGGAGTAGAGGGCGTAGATGCCCGCGAAGAGCTTGCCGCCGGACGATGCCGGGTTGTGCAGCGGCCCCATCCCCGAGAGAATCATCGACGCGTTCAGGAACGAGTCGAGCCAGCCGAGCCCTTCGAGCCGGTGGTAGCCGATCATGCCGACGGCGAGGGAGCCGCTGATGACGAGCGTGCCCAGGGCCGCGCCTTCGACGAGGCGTCGGTAGAACACGGAGACCGGTGCCAGCGGCTTCACACTCCGACCTTAACCCGAAAACGGGGAAACGGCGTCAATGCAGGTCGGGGGCCGGCGTCGCCCACGCCTGGAGTACGGCGCGATCGGCGTCGGTGAGCTTCGCGGCCGGGTGGAGCGGCCGGTAGAACCAGAGCGGCATCTGGTCGTGCGACACCTGCTCCCAGATCGACTGGATCTTCGCGTCCTGCTTGTCGGAGGTGTACTGGCCCCACTCGGAGAAGTTCATGTGGCGGCGGCCCATCGAGACGTCGCGCGCGAGGAGCCACGAGACCGGGGCGACGTGGCTGTACCACGGCCAGCGCGTCTCGTTCGAATGGCAGTCGTAGCACGCGCGCCTGAGGATCGCGTGCACCTCGCCCGAAGTCGCGATGTCGGAGGTCACCGGCGGATTCGTGCGATGGACCGGCACGAGCTGGATCAGGGCGGCGACCGCGGCGATCGCGATCAGGCTGCGCTTGACGGGCGGCTTCACGGACCCTCCAGAATTCTTATACCTTAGAATCCGGCGAATGCCGGTCCCTCCGTTCGATCCGCGACCGATCGTTCTTCGCGGACGCCACGTCACGCTCGAGCCGCTCGCCGCGCATCACGCCGAGGCTCTCTTCGCCGCGGCCGGCGACGACGCGGTCTGGGCGTTTCTCCCTCGGCCCCGCCCGCGATCGCTCGAGGAGGTCCGCGCGATGATCCGCGAGGCGGCGCGCGAAGACGGCTCGATCGCTTTCGCGATCGTGCCCGTCGCGACGGGAGCGGCGGCCGGCTCGACGCGGTACCTCGACATCGACCGCTCCCACCGCACGCTCGAGATCGGATGGACGTGGATCGGACCGGCTTGGCAGCGCACCGCGGTCAACACCGAGTGCAAGCTGCTCCTCCTCGCCCACGCCTTCGACGATCTCGGCGCGCACCGGGTGACGTTGAAGACCGACGGCCGGAACGAGCGGTCGCAGCGCGCCATCGAGCGGATCGGCGCGACCCGGGAAGGGGTTCTGCGCCGCCACCGCGTGTGCTGGGACGGATACGTGCGCGACACCGTGTACTTCGGTGTCACCGATCTCGACTGGCCCCGCGTCCGCGAGGGCCTCGTCGCCAGGCTGGGCGCGCCGTGACGGCCGGCCGGCGGGTCGCGCTCATCGCGTGCGGCCTCGCGCTCGCGGTCGCGCTCGTCTTCGGGCGTGCCGTGCGCTACGACTTCGTCGAGCTCGACGACCGCTCGTACGTCGTCGAGAACCCGCAGGTGCTCTCCGGCCCGACGCCGGCGAACGTCGCCTGGGCGTTCACGACGTTCCGTCAGGCGAACTGGCACCCGCTGACCTGGCTTTCGCTCCAGCTCGACGCGGCGATCGGCGGGCCGTCGCCGGCGATGTTCCATGCGACGAGCATCGCGCTCCACGCCCTGGCCGCGATCCTGCTCTTCCTCGCCTTCCGCGCGATGACCGGCTGCGCGGGGCGCAGCGCCGCCGCCGCTCTCCTCTTCGCGCTCCATCCGCTGCGCGCCGAATCGGTCGTCTGGATCTCGGAGCGGAAGGACGTGCTCTCGCAGGCGCTCGGCTTCGCGGCGATCCTCGCGTATGCGTCGTGGGTGCGTAGCGGGAAGCGCTCCCGTTACGCGTGGGCGCTCGCGCTCTTTGCCCTGGCGCTCCTCGCGAAGCCGATGATGATCACCCTCCCGGTGGTCCTCCTTCTCCTCGACCGCTGGCCGCTCGACCGGTTCGCGCTCGTTCCGAGGCTCAAGGAGAAGGCGCCGTTCTTCGCTCTCTCGGCGATCTCCGCGGTGCTCACCGTCGTCGCACAGGCGCGCGAGGGCGCGGTCGTCGGGCTCACGGCGCTTCCGCTCGGCACGCGCCTCGCGAACGCCGCGGTGAGCGCGGTCCACTACCTGGTTGCGACCGTCTGGCCGGTAGGGCTCGGCAATCCGTACCCGTTCGACTACGCGGCGCTGACGCCGGGGCGGGTCGTGGGCTGCACGCTCGTCCTCGCCGCGCTCACCGCGGCCGCCGTATTCTGCTGGCGGAGCCGACCTCACCTCGCCGTCGGCTGGCTCTGGTATCTCGTCACGCTTCTCCCCGTGGTGGGGATCATCCAGGTCGGCGCGCAGGCGATGGCCGATCGCTACACGTACCTCCCTCTCGTCGGCCCCGTCGTCGCGCTCGTCTGGGAGGTCGGAGACCGGCTCTCGTCGCGTACCGCGGCGTGGGCGCTTCTCGGCATCGTCCTGGTCCCGGAGGCCGTCGCCGGGACGAGGCAGGTCGGGCTCTGGCGCGACACGGAGACGCTCGTACGTCACACGCTTGCCGTGACGCCTCCGAATGCCGCCGCGCACCTCAGCCTCGGCCTCACCCTGCTCCGCCACGACCGCTATCCCGAGGCGATCGACGAGCTCCACAAGGCGCTCGCGATCTCCGATCGGATCACCGAGGCCTGGGTCGCGCTCGCCGAGGGTCTCGTCGCCGAGAAGCGCGGCGCCGAGGCGCTCGACATCTTCCGCAAGGCCCGCACGCTCGACCCCGCGAACGACGTCGTCCAGAAGAAGCTCGTCGCACTCCTGAACTCCGAAGCGATCCGGCTGATGCGAGACGGCGGCGATCTCGCCGGCGCCGAGCGGCTCGCGCGCGAAGCGGTCGAGCGCGCGCCCGGCGACGCGACCTCGCACGGAACGCTCGGCGTCCTCCTCGCGCGGAGTGGCCGCGCCGGCGAGGCCGCGCACGAGTTCCAGGAAGCGCTGCGCCTCGACCCGTCGAACGAAGGTTTCCGCCGCAATCTCGAACGGGTGAGGGGACACTAAATACGCAGAGGGGACAGCTTCCGAAACTCTGTACTTCGAGTTTCGGAAGCTGTCCCCTCTGTGTACTTAATGTCCCCTCAGATGACGTCGCGGCCCGCGGCGAGATCGTCGAACATCCGCTCCATGAGCGATGCCACTTCGGGGCGGGTGAGCTTCGCGCCGGGGCCGGCGGATTCGATGCGGTCGAGGCTGGCGCGCGCGAGGATCGCCGGGCTTCCGGTGAACGCGATGAGTCCATCCGCGGCGCCGGCACGCTTGAGCGTCCGCACGTAGCCCGCCGCGAGCGAGAGATCTCGCCGCGCGATCGCGAAGACGGCGTCGCGCGTCACGGTGGCGGGAAGGTAGACGCGTCCTTCGGTCGCATCGGACGCCGCGTCCTTCAGGATGTTCACGAGCTGGAGCCCCTCGCCGAAGAACCGCGAGCGGCGCCTCAGCCTCTCGGCCACCGGCGCCAGTGCCGCGTGATCGACGAGGAACAGCTCGGTCAGCATCTCACCGACGATCCCTGCGACGACGTAGCAATAGTCGCGCAGCTCGCGCACGCTGCCGAGGCGGAGGTTGCCGCGCTCGTCGCCGCGCCGCACGACGTCGGCCATGCCGCGTACCGTGCGCAGGAGGTCGCGGGCCAGCGCACGGCGTGCCGCCGCCGGCATCTCCCAGTAGGCCTCGAGCACCGCGGGCGTCTCGTGGAGGAGCTCGAGGTAGCCCGCGTGCTTCAAGGGGACTTCGTCGAGCCAGCGGCGCGACGCTTCCTCCTCGCCGCCGCGCGTCTCGAGCAGGACGGCGAGATCGTCGAGGGCTGCGATGCGCGAGGCGCGCGGCCACAGGACGGCGTCCTCGAAAGTGTCGGCGACGCGGAAGAGCAGGTAGGCGATCTCGACGTGCCGCCGCGTCGGCTCGGGGAGCATCGGGATCGAGAGCGCGAACGTGCGGCTCGTCTTCTCGAGGAGGTCGTCGAGCTTGACCATGGCGCTCATCGGGCGACCACGCGCGTGCCGCCGTTCATCCGTCCGGCGACGGCCAGGGCGAGCGATCCGGCGCGCCTGCCGTCCAGGATCAGCGAGGGCACGGAGCGGCGGGCCAGCGCGGCCGTCGAGCGAAGGCGGAGCGCCATGCCGCCCGTGACGTCGACGCCGGACGCGCCGGAGACGCGGAGCGACCTGCTCCGGGCGCCGGCGGCGGTGAGCCGGTTCACCGTGTCTCCGCCCTTCGCGACGAGGCCGTCGGTCTCGCCGAGCCACACCGCGCGCGCGACCGGGACGCCGCGAAGCAAAGCCGCGCGCGCGAGCGCGACGAACACCTCTTCGGTCGAGACGACGACGGCGGAGCACTCACGGTCGAGCACGACGTCGCCGTAGACGACGGGGACGAGCCCCGCGTCGAGCGCGTGGAAGAGCGGATCGGAAAAAACCTTCGCGACGCGTCCGTTCGAGCAGGTCATGAAGCTCGAAGGTGCGAGCGAGAACGGCTTGGCGCCGGCGGCGTCGAGCGCGTCGATCACGATCGCGTGCAGCTCCGCGGCGCGGTGCTGGGTCCGCGCGATCCCGTCCGCCCGCGCGGGCTTCTTGGCCCGCGAGCCGCCGACGCCGCCCTGAGACGCCGCGACGTGGCCGAACGAGCCGCTCCCGTGGCCGAGCACGAGGCGCGGCGCTCCGTTCCCCCGCGGGAGCGACGCGATCTCGCGCGCGAGCCGGCGGATCGTCGCGAGGCGCGCGATCCCCGGGCGCGCCTTGTCGGTGATCAGGCTCCCGCCGAGCTTCACGAGGACGATCGAGGGCGGCATCAGAACAGGTGCTCCTGCTGGACCCGGGGCCCTTCGCCCACGCCGTCCAAGAGCACGCCGGTCACCCCTGGGAGCGACTGGAGCATCGAGGTGACATCGCGCTCGCAGGAAGGCTGGCAGATCACGTGGACGTTGGCGCCGGCGTCCATCGTCGCCCACGCCGAGAGGCCTTGCGTACGTGCGGCGCGCAGCGCTTCGAGGACCGCGAGCGTCCCCGGCCTCCAGTAGAAGATCGGAGGCTTCGAGGACATCGCGATCAGGTGCAGCTCGACCGCTTCCTCCTCGAGGATCGGACCGAGCAGGTCGAGGTCGCGGCGGTCGATCGCTCGACGGACCTCGGCGAGCCGCCCGGAGAGGAGCCGCTGGCGCGCCTCGAAGTGCGGGCTCGTCGGCGCCAGCCGATGGCCTTCGAGCGAAGAAACGGCCTTCTCGCCCGGATCGACGAGCGCGATGACGTCGCGGAGGTCCCAGTGCGAAGCCGGCGCGATCGGCGTCGCATGCCCGGCGTCGCCCTCGGCCGACCACGCGACGTAGCCGCCCATGACCGAGCGCGCCGCCGATCCGGAGCCGCTCATGCGCGCCAGCGTCGAGAGCTCGGAGGTCGAGAGGGAGAGGCCGAGCGCCCGCGTCGCGGCGAGGGTGAGCGCGGCGAATCCAGAGGCGGACGACGCGATCCCCGAGCCGGTCGGGAACGAGTTCCGCGTGGCGACGCGGAACGAGCCGCCGCGCTTGGCCCAGCGGCGGACGCGATCGAGATGGGCGAGCGCGCGAGCGCGGAACGCGACCGGTGGGATCGAGAGCGACCCATCCTCGGCGACGAGCTCGATCCGGTCGGGCTCGTACGAGCCATCTTCGAACGCGACCGTCGACAGGCTGACGCACTCGGAGAGCGTCATCGAGATCGAGGCGTTCATCGGGATCGCTTGCGCGAGATCGCGTGCGCCCCAGTACTTGACGAAGGCGATGTTGGCGGGAGCGGTGTGAGTCGCTTTGCCGGTCATGCGGCGACCTCCTCGCGGAGGCCCGGGGCGCCCAGCGCGACGTCGTGCGCGACCCACGAGGGCGGGGTCGCGAGTTGGGAATCGACGACCAGGAGAAGACCCGACCCGGCGCCGCGCCGTCCTCCCGCGCCCGAGATCTTCGCGGCGCCGCCGGCGGCCTCGATCGCCGCGACGGCGCTTCGGACCTCGGGGTGCACGACGTCGAGTGCGACGAGCCCGGCGTGAGCCCGGCGCACCGCGGCGACGAGCGCGGGCACGTCACCGGTGCCGAGCGCCTCGCGACCCTCTTCGGCCGCCCGTTCGAGCTCGGCGATCGCGCGGTCGACCGTTCCGGGATCGCGCTTGCGCAGGCTCGCGACGGCCGCGACCATCTCGCCCGTCGATTCGACCGGCGTCCCGGTGTCGTAGAGGCGGATCGCGGCGAGCGCCGTGGAGCTGAGCGGCGCGGCCTCGTGGACGAGGCCGTCCGCGGTACGGCGGCACCAGAGGGCGCCGCCCTCGAGCACCGCGCGTACGTCGATTCCCGAGGGGTTTCCGTGCTGGAGGCGCTCGACGCGGTGGGCGAATGCCGCGATCCCGTCGTGGCCGGCCGGCCGCTCGAGCGCGCGCAGGCACGCGGAGACGACGCCGACGGCGAGCGAGGCGGAGCTTCCGAACCCGGCGCCCGGCGGGATCGCCGACTCGACCTGGAGGTCGAGATCGCCGGTGAAGCCCGACGTGGCGAGCGCGGCGGCGGCGACGGCGAGGTCACCGGGATCGAGGGCCCTCTCCCGCGTGACGATCGACGCGACTTCGTCGGCTTCGTAGATGCGTGCGAGCCCGTACGCCGCGGCCTCGAGGCGGATCGCGCCGCGGCCCTTGGGCTCGGCGCGGCAGACGACGCTCATCCGCCGGTCGAGCGCAGCGACGAGCGCGGGACGGCCGTAGACGGCCGCGTGCTCCCCGAACAGGATCGTCTTACCCGGTACGGAGGCCGCGGCCGAGGAGCTCATGCGCCCTTGTCGCCTTCCGCTCCGCCGCGGCCGAGCCGCTGGTGCGCGCGCGCGAGGTCGCTCGAGGTGAACGCCGCCATGAGCGACAGCTCGCCGGCCAGGACCGCGCCTCCGAGGATCTCGGCGAGGCGCAGCGCCGCCTGGCCCGGACGATCGACGTCCGGCACGACGCCGAGGACACGCAGGGCTTCGGATTGCGTGGCGAGGCCGGTGCCGCCGCCGGTCGCGCCCAGCGGGAGATCGGGAATGAAGATCGACGCGTACACGGCGCCGTTCTCCCTGGGCTCGATGCAGGTGACGCCGGTCGAGCCGCCGACGACGTGCGCCGGGTCCTGGCCCGTGGCGATGAAGAACGCCGAGAGCACGTTCGCGTAGTGCGCGTTGTAGCCCATGGCACCGGCCGCGATCGAACCCAGGAGGTTCTTCCGGTACTGGACCTCGACGAGCGAGCGCGAGTCGGTCTTGAGCACGTCCCTGAGGATCGCCGCGTCGAGCACGACCTCCGCGTGGACCCGCTTGCCGCGTCCTTCGGAGAAGTTGACCGAGGCGGCCTTCTTGTCCACGCAGTAGTTTCCCGAGAGGGCGACGCACGGGATTCCGGTCTTCGGCTCGATGAGATCGCGGACGACGCGGTCGCACGCGATCGTCGCCATGTTCATGCCCATCGCGTCGCCGGTCGTGAAGCGGAAACGGAGGAAGATCGTCGTCCCGAAGACGTACGGGCGGAGGCCGGTCATCTTGAGGAAGCGGCTCGTCCCCTCGGCGACCTCGCGGATTTCGGTCTCGTGCTCGGCGATCCACGAGAGGAACGCGCGGGCCTCGCGCTGGCCGCGAGCGCGGAAGACCGGAGCCCTCGTCATCCCGACGTCCTCGACGTACACCGTCGCGCCGCCTGCGAGACGGATCGCGGCGCACCCGCGGTTGATCGACGCGAGGAGTGCCCCTTCGGTCGTCGCCATCGGGATCAGCACGTCCCCGTCGATCGTATCGCCGTGGACCGTGATCGGACCGACGATCCCCATCGGGATCTGCGCGACGCCGATCAGGTTCTCGCAGTGACGCGTCGCCGCGGTCCCGGCATCGAATGAGAAGTGCGCGATCGCGTCCAGCGTGGTGCCCGTGATCTTCCCGACCGCCTCGCGACGGATCGCCGTCGCCTCGCCGGGGGGGATCTCGGCGGGCAGCTCGTGGAACCGCATGCTGCCGTCCACGAGGGCGGCAATCGTCTCGTCTCGGCTCGTCGCGGCGTCGGGGGAAGCGACCTTGACCTTGCTCATCGCATGGACTCCTTGCGGATCGGAACCGAACGAAGCTGGGGGAGGCTCTTGGCTCCGAGGCAGAACATCGTGATCTTGAGCGCGTGGACGACCGCGTCGATGCGGGCCACGACGCGCTCGGCGGACTCGAGCGCGCCCTCGAGGAACGGCTGCGCCATGCCGCCGAGATCGGCGCCGAGCGCGATCGTCTTCGCGAGGTCGAGACCGCTCCGGAGGCCGCCGCTTCCGACGATCGTGACGCCGTCGATCCGGCGAAGCTGCCGGATCGAATCCGGCGTGGGGATTCCCCACCCGGCGAACAGCTCGCCGACCGCGACGTCGCCCGACCGCTGGGCCTCGATGCGCGCCCAGCTCGTGCCGCCGACGCCGGCGGTGTCGAGGATGCGGATGCCGGCGTCCACGAGGCGGCGGCCCGTCGCCTCCGAGAGGCCGCTCCCGACTTCCTTCGCGATGACCGGCACCGGGAGCGCTGCCGCGACCTCTCGCATCTTCGGGAGGAGGCCGGCGAAGCGGCACTGCCCCTCGGGCTGGATCGCCTCCTGCAGCGGGTTCAAATGGAGGGCGAGCGCGTCGGCGCGGATCATGTCGACCGCCCGGCGGCACTCGGCGACGCCGTAGCCGTAGTTGAGCTGGATCGCGCCGAGGTTGGCGAGCACCGGCACGTCCGGCGCGACGTCACGGACCTGGAACGTCGCGGCGAGCGACGGGTCCTCGATCGCCTTGCGCTGCGATCCGACGCCGAGAGCGACGCCGCGCGCCTGGGCGGCCTCGGCGAGGTGACGGTTGATACGGGTCGCGACCTCGGTGCCTCCGGTCATGCACGAGATCAAGAGGGGCGCCCGCAGCGGCTTCCCGAGGAACGTCGTCGTGACGTCGATGTCGTCGAAGTCGCAATCGGGAAGCGCTTCGTGGTCGAACGTCCACGCCGAGAACGCCCGCGCGTCGAATTGGTTGCGCTCTTCGAGCGCCAAGCGGATGTGCTCGGCTTTGCGATCGCGCATGAGGAGGTCGTCGTCCGCGGGTGTCTTCACATCGCCTCCCGCGACGCATTCCGGGAGAGTGTGCGCGGTGCGTCGCCCATGATAGCGGACACGGTGTGGCGGAGGTTCGCCGAGGCCTCCCGGACCCGGCGCCTGAGGCGCAGGAGTGCCGCCAATCTCGTCGGAACGGCGAGCCCTTTCGCGGCGACGAGGCCCCGGTCGATGCTGCCGTCGTCGCGCTGACAGGCCAGGAGAAACGCGGGGATCGGCTCCGAGGCGGCGTCGCTGATGACCCGGAGGACGACCCACGGGATGCTCTTGGAAGAAGCCGTCTCGGCCCACGCGTACGACTCGAGGTCGACCGCGGCGGTGCCCACGCCCAGCGCCCGGGCGAGCGCGCGCTTCGTCTGTGGGGTGCCGGCAATCGCGCGCGTGCTCACGAGGCTGGCCGGCGCCGCCCCGGCCGCCTCGGCTTTCGCTCGCCAGAGGGAATCGGGAACGAGAACGCCGCCGCCCGGCTCGCGCAACTCGGCCCCGACGACGAGGGCTCCCGCCGGGAGGTCGTCGGTCAGCCCGCCGGCGACGCCGACGCCGATCACCGCGTCGCACGGGAAGTCGGTCAGGAGCGCGCCCAGGACCGCGCGCGCCTGCGGGGCGCCGTCGCCCGCGACGGCGAGCACGACGTCCTGTCCCGAAAGACGCCCGGTGACGGCACGCAGACCTCCCCGCGCGACCTCGCGCGGCGACTCGAGCGCCGCCCTCAAGGCGTGGAGCTCCTCGCGCACGCCGCCGACGACGGCGATCATGCGGCCTCCTTCCGGCGACCGCGGAACCACGTGACGGCGCGCCCGAGCGCGATGATCGGATCGGTCTGCGGCAGGCCCAGCTCGCGCACCGCCTTGCCGGAATCGAAGTACATCTTCTTCATCGACATCCTGACCGCCTCGAGCGGGACGCGCGGCGGCCGGCCGGTGAGACGCGAGAAGCCGGTGTCGAGCGCACCCACGACGAGCGGGATGGCGTGCGGGAGCCGGAGGCGCGGCGCGGGGAGCGACGTGATCGTCGCGAGCGCGTCGAGAATCTCCTTGAGCGTCATGTCGCGGTGGCCCAGCACGTACTTCTCGCCGATCCTCCCGCGCTCCGCGGCGAGGAGGTGACCTTCGGCGACGTCCTTCACGTCGACGACGTTCAGGCCGGTATCGACGTACGCCGGCATCTTCCGCGCGAGGAAATCGGCGACGAGAGCGCCGGTCGGCGTCGGCTTGACGTCGTACTCGCCGATCGGCGTCGAGGGGTTGACGATCACGACAGGAAGGCCCTGCGCGGCGAACGATTCCGCTTCGCGCTCGGCGAGGAACTTGCTGCGCTTGTAGTGGCCGACGACCTGCTCGAGGGTGACCGGCGTCCGCTCGTCCGCCGGCGTTCCGTCTTTGGTGAGGCCGAGGGCGCCGACGGAGCTCGTGTGGACGAAGCGCCGCACGCCGGCGTCGCCCGCAGCCCGGAGGAGCGCCCGGGTGCCGTCGACGTTCGTGCGATAGATCTCGCGCGGGTCCCTGAGCCACAGCCGGTAATCGGCGGCGACGTGGTAGACGACGTCGGCGCCGGCGCACGCCCTCTTCAACGACGCGGCGTCCCCGAGATCGCCGGGGACGATCTCGACGGGAAGGCCATCGAGGTTCTCTCGCGCGCTGCCCGGCCGCACGAGGCAGCGCACCTCGCCCCCGCGCGCCAGGAGCGCCCGCACGACGTGCGCCCCGATGAACCCCGTTCCCCCCGTGACCAGACTCGGCAACTCAGCTCCTCATCCCAGAAGGTTCCACGCCGCCATGCGGACCATGTCCTTCGGGCTCTTCCTGAGCTCGGTGACGACCGACGCCTCGAACCCCGAGTGCATCGAGCAGTTCTTGCACTTCTCGTCCTTGCGCGACTCCCAGTAGTCCCAATCCTCACGGTTCCAGAACTCGGCGAACGTCTCGTAGTAGCGCGCGCCGATCAGGTAACAGGGTCCCTTCCAGCCTTTCGGTGTGTAGGTCACCGTGCTCCACGGCGAGCAGCGGTAGTCGCGCATGCCCGCCGCGAACTCCAGGAACATCGGCGACGACTGGAGCCGGAACCGCTTCGACATCTCGAGGATCTTGCGGAACTTCTCCTCGGTGTCCTTGCGCGTGAGGAAGATGTCCCGCTCGACGGTCGCGTACTGGTAGCCCGGCGAGATGAGCATCCCGTCGATCCCGAGCTCGGTGAGGTACTCGCAGAGGCGCTCGACCTCGTCGACGTCGGTCTCGCGAAAGATGGTCGTGTTCGTCACGACGCGGAAGCCGAGCTTCTTGGCCTCCTTGATCATCTCGATCGCCTTGTCGAAGACGCCGATCCGGTCGACGACGAAATCGTGCGTCGCGCGCATGCCGTCGAGGTGGACGTTGATCGAGAGGCGGCGGTGGGGCTGCACCTTCCCGAAGAACTTCCGCTCGAGCTCGAGCGCGTTCGTGCACAGATAGATGTGGCGGCGCCGCTCGATGATCCCGGCGATCAGCTCCGGAAGCTCGGGATAGAGCGTCGGCTCGCCGCCGCACAGGGAGACGACGGGGGCCTCGCTCTCCTCGACCGCCTGGATGCACTTCTCGAGCGGCAGCCTGTCCTTGAGCTTCCCGGTGTGGCGCTCGAGCGCGCAGCCGATGCAGGCGAGGTTGCAGGTGTAGAGCGGCTCGAGCATGAGCACGAACGGGTAGCGGCGGCGGCCCTTCAAGCCTTGCTTCACCTGGTGCTGGATCATGTCGGTCGTGACGTGCAGCGGAAAACGCATCGGTATTCCTAGGCGCGGCCCGCGTACGTACTGAGCGCGAGCAGCGGGAAGTAGGTCGCGTAGAGGTGGTACCGGAGATAGAAGACGCGCGGGAAGCCGGTGCCGGTCCAGGCCTCGTCGTGCCAGGAACCGTCGGCGCGCTGCGTCTGAAGGAGATGCTCGACGCCGCGCCTCACCGAGTCGGAATCGTAGTCGCCGGCGCCGAAGAGCGTCATGAGCGCCCACGCCGTCTGCGACGCGGTCGTCTCACCCTGGCCCTTCGTCGACGGCTCGTCGTACGAGCGCTGGGACTCGCCCCATCCGCCGTTCGCGTTCTGCACCGAACGGACCCACGCCGCCGAGCGCGCGATCGACGCATCGCCGGGTCGTGCCACCGCCCGGGTGAGCCCCCAGACGGCGAGCCAGGTTCCGTAGAGGTAGTTCGTTCCCCAGCGCCCGTACCAGGAGGCATCGGGCTCGCGCTTCGCGTCGAGGAACGCCGCCGCGGCGCGCATCGCGGGATGGCTGGCGGGAAGGCCGGCGACCGCGAACGTCTCCAAGGCGCGGCCCGTGATGTCCTCGCAGCTCGGATCGATCATCGCGTTGTGATCGGCGAACGGCACGTAGGTCAGGAATTCCTTGAGGCACCCCTTGTCGAACGCGCCGAACCCGCCGTCCTTGTTCTGCATGGCGAGGAGCCAGTCGATCCCGCGGCGGATCGCCTCGCGTCTCCTGAGATCCTCGTCGGCATCCGGGAACCGAACGGCGGAGAGCGCGGTGACGACCTGCGCCGTGTCGTCGGTGTCGGGATAGAACGCGTTCCGGTACTCGAACGACCAGCCGCCCGGCCGTTCCGCGCGCGCCTTCACGGCCCAGTCGCCGACGGTGCGGCACTCGCGCTCCATGAGCCAGCGGGCCGCCGCGAGCACGCGCTCGTCGTCGCGATCGAGCCCCGAGGCCACGAGGCAGTGGAGGGCGATCGCCGTGTCCCACACGGGAGAGAGGCAGGGCTGGAGGCGGACGGTGTCGTTCTCCTCGATGACGAGCCGCTCGAGCTCCACGATCTGCGAGCTCACCGCGGGATCGTCGTCCGGATGGCCGAGACAGCGCAGCGCCAGGATCGTGTTGACGATCGGCGGGAAAATCGCGCCGAGCCCGTCCGAGTCGACGAGGCGCTCGCGCACCCAGGCCTCCGCCTGCGCGAGCGCGCGCCGCCTCAGCGGGTGGATGCCGATCTTCTCGACGACGTTGAAAAACCCTGAAACCACCGTGAAGAGAAGCGCCCACAGCCATGCCTTGAGGGTCTTCGCCTTCGGGTTCACCGCTTCGAGCGACCAGCGCGACGAGACCCCGCGCGTATGCAGCTCCTCGATGCCCCGGCCCGCAGGCAACGGGACGGACGGCTTCGAGGCCCAGACGATCGACAGCGGGATCACGATCGTGCGCGACCACGCCGACATGTCGCCGATGTTGAACGGGAACCACCGCGGGAGCAGCACCATCTCCGGCACGACCGCCGGGCATTCCTCCCAGGGGAACTGGCCGAACATCGCGAGGAGGATCTTCGTGAACGAGTTGCAGGCCTCGACGCCGCCGTGCTCGAGGATCGCGCGGCGGGCCCGCGTCATCGGCTCGCTGTCGGGGTTGTCGCCGGCGAGCTTCAGGGCGAAGTAGGCCTTGACCGAGCCGCCGACCTCGATCGGACCGCCGTGATAGTGGGTCCAGCCTCCTTCGGGGAGCTGCTTGCGCCGGAGGTACTCGACCGCCTTCGCGACGCGCGGCGCGTTTCCGCGGCCGATCGCATGCATGAGGAGCACGTACTCGGATTCCAGGATCGTGTCCCCCTCGAGCTCGCCGCACCAGTGGCCGTCCGGCTGCTGCAGCGAGAGAAGACGGCGCTGAGCGGCGGCGATCGCGGCATCGACCGGCGAGACGAGGGGCTCCGGCCGCACGCGCGGGGGCGCTTCGCGGGGCTCTTCCAACACCGCGGTGGCGGCATCACCGCGGCCTTCCCATAGCTCGCGGGCGAGGGAGCCCAGGCGCCCCGGAAGGAGGCGCTCGACCCTTCGAGCCAGCTCGCTGAGCTCTTCTCGTCCCACTGATTTTTCTCCTCGTGCGGCACCCGAGGGCGTCGCTCGAATTTTTATATTGTTTTCGGAAGCGGCTCAACCCGCAACTCGACGAAAATTGCACCGTTAAGAGTTATAGAAATGGCGGGGCCACAACGATGTTTCAGCAGCGGACCCAGATCTTGAGATTCCGGACGGACGGTCCTGGTTTCGTCGAAATCACAGAGGCGGTGCGGTCGTGGGTCCGGGAGAGCGGCATCGCGACCGGCCTCCTCACCCTTCAGATCCGCCACACCTCGGCCTCGCTCGTGATCCAGGAAAACGCCGATCCCGAGGTGCGCGACGACTTCGAGAGATTTTTCCGCCGCCTGGTTCCCGAGGGCGACCCGATCTTCCGCCACACCGCCGAGGGCCCCGACGACATGCCCGCGCACATCCGGGCGGCGCTCACCGCCACGACGTTGTCGTTACCGGTGATGGAAGGTGCGCCCGCGCTCGGAACCTGGCAGGGGATCTATCTCTGGGAGCACCGCCGGCGCGGACACACGAGGGAGATTGCGGTGCATGTCATCGGAGAACCCTGAACCGCTTCTACTTCAAGAACGGATACGCGAAGTGGCGCGGCGGCACGAACGTTTCCTTGATCGCCCGCGCGTTGGTCCAGCGTATGAGGTTCAAGTAGCTCCCGGCCTTGTCGTTCGTGCCGGAGGCGCGGCCTCCGCCGAACGGCTGCTGGCCGACGACGGCGCCGGTCGGCTTGTCGTTGATGTAGAAGTTGCCCGCGGCGTGGGTCAGCGCCTCGGCCATGCGCACGATCGCGTACCGGTCTTGCGAGAAGATCGCGCCGGTCAGCGCGTACGCTGAGCCGCGATCGCACGCGGCGAGCGTCTCCTCGAGCCTAGCGTCGGGGTAGACGTAGAGGGTGAGGACGGGGCCGAAGATCTCCTCACGCATGAGCTTGAAGTCGGGCTTCCGAGTCCGGATGACCGTGGGCTCGACGAAGTAGCCCTTGCGCGCGTCGGTGCCGCCACCGGCCACGACCTCCGCGTCCTTCGAGCGCTTGGCGTAGTCGATGTACCCCTTGATCGTCTTGAACGCGCCGGCGTCGATGACCGCGCCCATGAACTTCCGGAAGTCGGCGGGATCGCCCATGCGGATCTCGGCGATCTGCTTCTTCAAGCCCTTCTCGACCTGGGGCCAGAGCGACGCGGGAATGTAGGCCCGTGACGCGGCGGAGCATTTCTGCCCCTGGAACTCGAACGCGCCTCGCACGAGCGCGGTGACGAGCGCGTCGACGTCGGCCGAAGGGTGGGCGAAGACGAAGTCCTTGCCGCCGGTCTCGCCGACGATCCGCGGGTAACCGTGATACCTGGCGATGTTCTCGCCGACGGTGCGCCACATCCCCTGGAAGACCGCGGTCGAGCCGGTGAAGTGGATGCCGGCCAGCTCGTCGCTCGCAAGCGCGGGGTCGCCGACCTCGCCCGCCGAGCCGGGGACGAAGTTGATCACGCCGTCGGGGAGGCCGGCCTCCTCGAGGAGCTCCATGATCGCCCACGACGAGTAGATCGAGGACGACGCCGGCTTCCAGACGACCGTGTTACCCATGAGCGCGGGCGCCGTCGGGAGGTTGCCGCCGATCGAAGTGAAATTGAACGGCGTCACCGCGAAGACGAACCCCTCGAGCGCGCGGTACTCGAGCTGGTTCCACATGCCCGGCGACGACTGCGGCTGGCCCGCATAGATCTCGCGCATGTAGTGGACGTTGAAGCGGAAGAAGTCGATCAGCTCGCACGCGGCGTCGATCTCGGCCTGGTGGCTCGTCTTGCTCTGGCCGAGCATCGTCGCGGCGTTCAAGCGCATGCGCCACGGCCCGGCGAGAAGGTCGGCGGCCTTGAGGAAGATCGCGGCGCGGGCTTCCCAGGGCGTCCGCGACCAGGCTTGATGCGCATCGCGAGCCGCGGCGATCGCGCGCTCGACCTCGCGGGCGCCGGCCTTGTGCCAGGTCGCGAGGACGTGCGCGTGGTCGTGAGGCTTGACCGCGCGGCCGAGGGTGCCGGTCTTGACGCGGCGGCCGCCGATGACCGGTGCGATCTCGATCCGCTTCCGGCCCATGGCGTCGAGCGCGGCGACCAGCTGGGCGCGCTCGGGGCTGCCAGGGAGGTAGCCGAGGACCGGCTCGTTCCGCGGGACGGGAACGTCGACGATGCCGTTGGGCATGACCGCCTCGAGAAGACCGCGACCGCGAGAGCGCGGGCGGGGAGCGGCATTCTAGCGGGCGGGTCAGTTCGACTGCGAGAGCGAGTCCTTGACCGCTTCGGTGTGCTGCGTCGTCGCCTGGTCCATCTTCTCGAGGTTGCCGGTCGGCTTCGACGGTGCCGAAGGTGTCCACGAGTCGTCGGAGGACGAGCGCGACGCCGCTCCCTGGGTCTGGTTGGGATCGTCGGTCGCGTCGCCGAGCTGGGCGTCGACGCGGCGCTTCGCGTTGTGCTTCTGGACTTCCATCGCCGCCGGAGCGACCGCCTGGAAGTTCCGCATCGCCGCGTAGAACACCACGGCGAGCACCAGGAGCAGGATGATGAAGCCGAATCCGCCGCCGCTTCTTCGCATGCAGGGAATGTCGGCGCGCGGCCCAGCTTCGGCAAGCCTTCGGGAAAAGCCGCGCCGTGTGGCATCTTTCCGTCATGGCGCGCGGCCGTTACGCACCCAGCCCGACGGGGCGGATCCATCTCGGGAACGCCTCGACGGCGCTGGTCTCCTGGCTCTCCGTGAGGGCTCGGGGGGGCACGTACGTCATGCGCATCGAGGACCTCGACTCACCCCGGGTCGTTCCCGGCGCCCTCGACGCGCTTCTCGGCGACCTCGCGTGGCTGGGCCTCGACTGGGACGAGGGCCCCTACGTGCAGAGCGACCGCCGGCCGGTGTACGACGCGGCGTTCGAGACCCTTCGCCGCGAGGGGCATGTCTATCCGTGCTTTTGCAGCCGGCGGGACATCCAGGCGGCGGCGAGCGCCCCGCAGGTCCCGGGCGACGAGGTCGTCTATCCGGAGACCTGCCGCGCGGTCGATCCCGCGGTCGCGGCGGCGCGGATCGCGCGCGGCGACGCGCATGCGTTTCGGTTCCGCGTCGACGGCGATCCTCCGGGCTTCGACGATCGCGTCGCGGGTCGGTTCGACCCCCCGCCTGGCTCGATCGGCGATTTCGTCGTCCGCCGCGCCGACGGCGTTCCCGCGTACCAGCTCGCGGTCGTCGCCGACGACGCGGCGATGGAGATCGACGAGGTCGTCCGCGCGCGCGACCTCCTCGCCTCCACCTCGCGGCAGCTCCTGATCTACGACGCGCTCGGCCGCGTGCCGCCGAGCTTCGCGCACGTGCCGCTGCTGCTCGGCCCCGACGGTGTGCGGCTGTCGAAGCGGCACCACGGGGTGACGCTGGCGGAGCTTCGAGAGGCGGGGGTGTCGGCCGAGGCGATCGTCGGACGGCTCGCGCATCTCCTCGGGCTAAGGAAGACCGAGGCACCGGTCGAGGCGCGTGCGCTCGCCGACGGGTTCGACCTCGACGCGCTCGGTGGTGTGACCGACCGGATCGTCTAGCGGCGGATGCCGGGCGGGCGGCTCGTGTCTTCTTTCTTCGTCGGCACGTAACGCGGGAGCGGCGGATCGAGGTTCGCGAGCTGCCAGGCCATGACCGCCATCGCCGTGGCGTTCATCGCGAGATCGTGCGAGTCGACCTTGTCGAGGGTGTCGGCCATCGTGTGGTGGATGTCGAAGTAGTGCGTGCCGTCCTGCCGGAGGCCGACGGTCGGCACCCCGGCGTCGCCCATCGGGGAAATGTCCGCGCCGCCGCCGCCGTCGCGGACGTCGTCGGCGGCGAACGACGCGAGAGGGGCGGCGAGCTTCCGCAAGGTATCGGCGCCGCCGGGACCCGCGTTGATGCCGAAGCCGAGCGGGCGTGCGCCGCCGGAATCCGATTCGATCGCCGCGACGTGCTGGGCGAGCTCCGCGCCGTGCGCCTCCGCGTACGCCTTCCCGCCGCGGAGGCCGTTCTCCTCGTTGGTCCACAGGACCGCGCGGATCGTCCGCTTCGGCTTGAGATCGAGCGCGCGGATCAGCCGGATCGCCTCCATCGCGATCGCGACCCCGGCGCCGTCGTCCTGCGCGCCGGTGCCGACGTCCCACGAGTCGAGGTGGCCGCTGACGATGACGACGTCGTCCGGCTTCTCGGAGCCGCGGATCTCGCCGAGCGTGTTCGCCGACTCCGCGTCGGGCAGCGTCTTGCACGTCTGCCGGAAGCTCACCTTGACCGTCTCGCCGGACTCGAGGAGCCGATGGATGAGCTCGGCGTCTTCCGGGGAGATCGCCGCCGCGGGGACGTGCGGCACGCCTTCTTCGTAGGCCATCGCACCGGTATGCGGAAGCCTCAGGTCGGCGGTCGCGAGGGAGCGGATGAACATCCCGACCGCGCCCGCCTTCGCCGCCGCCGAGGCACCGCTGTAGCGGAGGCCCGACGCGAAGCCGTAGCCGCGCTCGTCGGTGCCGTTCGGGTAGATGCGATGGTTGAAGAGGACGATCTTCCCCTTCGCCTTGTCGCCGAGCGCCTTGACCTCGTCGAGGTTCGTGACCTCCACGACCTCGGCGGTGATCCCGTCGGCCGGGGTCCCGTCGCTCATCCCGAGTGCCAGGAGGACGAGCGGGTGCTCCGTCGGCGCCAGGATCTTGCCCGACGCCTCACCGCGTACCCAGTGCGGCACCATGACCTTCTCGGTCCACACGCGGTCGAGCTTGTCGCGCTTCATCTCCTCGGCGCCCCAGGCGATCGCCTTCTCGAGGTTCTCCGAGCCCGAGAGTCGCGGCCCGATGCGATCGGTGAGCCATGCGAGCTTGCGGTACGCGCCGTCGCTCCTGAGACCTTCGGCGACGATGCGATCGACGGCGTCGCCCTCCGCGCCGGGCGACGCCGCCAGGCACAAGAACATCGCTCCGGCGATCGCGAACCCGCGCATGGAGCGCATGTTAACCTCCGCCGCGGAGAATCCCCGCGATGATCGTGCAGCCGTTCCGCGGCCTGCGGCCTCGGGCCGATCTCGCCGCGTCGATCCCCAGTCTTCCCTACGACGTCCTCGACTCGGCGGAGGCGCGCGTGCTCGCGGAAGGCGACCCGTACACCTTCCTTCACGTGGTCAAAGCCGAGATCGACCTGGACCCCGCGATCGACGTCCACGACCCACGGGTCTACGAGCGTGCCCGGACGAATTTCCGCGCCATGATCGCGTCCGGGTGGCTCGTTCCCGATCCCGAGCCGGCGTTCTATCTCTACCGCCAGCGGATGGGGGGCCACGTTCAAACCGGAATCGTCGGATCGGCGGCGGTCGAGGACTATCGCGCCGGCCGGATCAAGCGTCACGAGCACACGCGTCCCGACAAGGTCGAGGACCGGACACGCCACGCCGTGGCGATCGGTGCGCACGCCGGCCCGGTCTTCCTCGCGTACCGCGATCGCGCCGATCTCCGCGCGTTCACAGGCGAAGCGACGAAGCGGCGCGCCGACGTCGACTTCGTCGCGAAGGACGGGATCGGTCACGCGCTGTGGAAGATTGACGAGCCCGGCGACGTGCGGCGCATCGAGGAGGCGTTTCGCGACGTTCCCGCGAGCTACATCGCCGACGGGCATCACCGCGCCGCGGCGTACGCCGAGGTCGCGCTGCGTCGCGGCGACGGACCGGGCGAGCGATTCCTGGCGGTGCACTTTCCCGCGAGCGAGCTCCGGATCCTCGATTACAACCGGACGGTCGCCGACCTCCACGGTCTTACGCCTCGGACGCTTTTCGAGAAGATCGCGGCGGCGGGGTTCGAGATCACCGACCCGTGGCCGGCAAAGCGCCCGCCGGAGCCTGGGTCGATCGGGATCTTCGTCGACGGCCGGTGGCGTCTTCTCGTCACGAAACGGAGGTCGGACGTCCGTGATCCGGTGGCCGCTCTCGACGTGTCGGTCTTACAGGACCTCATCCTCGCGCCTCTCCTGGGAATCGGCAATCCCCGCAAGGACACGCGGATCGCGTTCGTCGGCGGGATCCGCGGAGTGGACGATCTCGAGCGCCGCGTGGCGTCGGGAGAGGCTGCGGTCGCGTTCGCGCTCTACCCGACCCGGCTCGACGACGTCATGCGCGTCGCGGATGCCGGCGCCGTCATGCCGCCGAAGAGCACCTGGTTCGAGCCGAAGCTCCGCTCCGGGATGGTGGTGCGGCTCCTCTAGCCTCGCGTCATCTTCTTGAACAGCTTCTCGCGCAGCGTCGGGTGGATGCCCGGGCGCGCGAGCAGCTTGCGGATCTGCGGCGGCTTGAGATCGGCGGTGAGCTTCTCGGCGAT
This sequence comes from Candidatus Polarisedimenticolaceae bacterium, assembly GCA_036275915.1. Taxonomy (NCBI): domain Bacteria; kingdom Pseudomonadati; phylum Acidobacteriota; class Candidatus Polarisedimenticolia; order Candidatus Polarisedimenticolales; family Candidatus Polarisedimenticolaceae; species Candidatus Polarisedimenticolaceae bacterium. Next base: position 143,321 of record DASUCV010000010.1, read on the forward strand.
CGGCAGCAGCACCTTCGCTTGCGTCGCGAGCGCCATCCTGAGCTCCTCGTCGTTCTTGAACCGCGGATCTGCGGCGAGGAGGTCGATCGCGGTTCCCGGCAAGCCGAGCAGGCCGGCGATCGCACGTGCCTCCGGAAGCGTGAGGTTCGGGTTGCGGACGACCGCTTCCAGGACCGCGGGGTGCTGGTCCTGCCGGAGGTACTCGCGCTGCTTGAGCTCGGCCCGCTGGGCCAGCGCGATCCGTTGGGGCAGGGGGATCGCGTCGAGCGCTTTCTTGACCTCGGGCGGCGGGGCGTTCGGGCGAAGCGATTCAAGCGGTCCCGGCTGGGGCGCTTCGAGCAAGCGTGCGAGGAAGACCTCGATCCGGTCTCGGCGCACGTCGTCGACGTCGACGAATTCGACCGCGAGCTGGTTGCCGTCGGGATCTGGGGTCACCCGGATGATCCGCGCCGGGAGGGTGAGAGAGAGCAGACCGTTCGGGGTCTTGAGCGTCAGCTCCAGCGGCTCCGCCGACGGCGTCGTGAACGCGCCGACGATCAACGCACCCGACCGGCTGACGTTAACTGCCGTGCAGTGAATGATTTGGCCCGCGTCCGGGAACGAAGCCACGACCCCGGCCGGGAACCGGCATCCTCTCCGTACCGCGTCTTCGAGATGGCCGCTCATCGCTCGTTTCCGGACTGAAACCTAATGCCTGGATCGTCCGAGGGCACGTCCGGCGGGATGGACTATGATGTTGCGGCCAGCTAGTCCGCCCCCATGGCCATGATTGGGTGGAGAATTGGGTGTGATGGACGTCAAGCTTCCGGTCAACCCCGAAATCCTCAAAGGAATCTCCCAAGTCGATCATTTCCGCGGCCTATGGGCGGGCGGAACGCTGGTTCCAGCGGAGCGGCTCGAGCAGCTGAGGCGATCTGCCCGAGCCCAATCGATCGTCTCCTCTTGCCGGATCGCCGGCGTCAGGGCCGGTGACGACGAGATCGTCGCGATCGTGAACGCTGCCCCGCTGGCCTCCCTGGAGGCAGCCGAGCTGACCGGTTATGGGCTGGCGATCGACCGCCCGTTCCCGGCGGACGGGCCGATCGTGACGGTCGAAGAGGTCGCGGCTTTGAATGCCGTCCTCCTCGGGAAGCCGGGTGATCCGCCCTCCCCGAGCCCGCTCCGGGAGAAGCCGCTCCACCAGGAGGTCTTCGACGCCGAAGGCCGCGCGATGGGCCGCGTGCTGCAGACCCTGCCGCCGCGCCTCCTGCAGGAGAAGCTCGACGGCGCCGTCTCATGGCTCGAGATCGAGCTCCGCTCCGGCGAGCAGCACCCTCTCCTCGTGATCGGCGCGTTCTTCGTCTACTTCACGGCGATCAGCCCGTTCGATCGCGGCAACGGACGCGCCGCGCGGGTCATGGTGCCGCACCTCCTACGACGCGCCGGGTTCGGGTTCATCGACTATGCGAGCCTCGAAGGGCTCTTCGAGGAGATGCGCTTCGACTACTACGACGCCATCGATCAGGCGGAGACGAAGATCTGGACCGAAGAGGCCGATCTCGCCCCGTGGCTCGGGTTCTTCATCGGAGCGCTGAACACGCTGACGTCGAGGCTTCAAGCCAAGCTCGACATCGAAGTCCGGTCGCGTGAGCTGCCGCCGCTCCAGCGTGCCATTCTCGCGACGATCCGCGAGCACGGCACGGGCGCCGCCTCGCTTCTCATCGCGTCGACCGGGGCGAACCGCAACACGCTGAAGGACAACCTTCGGCGGCTCGTCGACCGGGGGTTGCTCGAGCGGATCGGGACGAAGCGGGGAACCTTCTACCGGCTCCCCGCCTTGGAAGCGGTCGCCGGTCGCGTCCCCGCCGAGGACTGATCGAGGACCGACTCGACCGCGTCGCGCACCGTCACGGCGAGGGCACGGGCACGATCGAGCGCCGTCGTCTGACGATCGAGGAACCCATCGCGTACGGCCGCGTCGCTCACCGACGGCGCGTTGATCCTCACGTTGAGCGACGCGCCTTCCGCCGCCGCGAGCGCGCACGCAGCCCCCACGCCGGCGTCGGAGACCGAGCTGGGATTGCCGTCGCGCGCCACGACGAGCGCCAGCTCGAGCGCGCGCGCGCACGCCTCGAGCACGTCGAGCGGCACCTTCATCGCCTCCTGGTTGGCGCGCTCGACCGCCTCCGCGCGCCGGGCGATCTCTTGCGGCGTCTTCTTCGGCAAACGTATCGCCGCGAGCACCGCATTGAAGGCGTCGGTGTCGCGGTCGACGGCATCGAGGAACCAGTCCTTGAGCGCTTGCGCGCGGTCGCCGGCGTCCTTCATCGCCGGCCGCGCGCCTTCCATCCCCGCCTTCGACCAGGTCAGCGCCGCGACCATCGCCGACAGCGCGGCGGAGAGCGCGCCGCAGAGCGCGGCGACGCTACCGCCGCCGGGCGCCGGTGAATCGCTCGACAGCTCGTCGGTGAAGGCGCGCACTGTGCGCGCGACGAGCCCCTTCGGTGGACCGGCATAGCGGTACTCGATGACCTTCTGGCGCGCGTCGAACGGGCCCAGCTCCGCCAACCCCAGAGAGAGCACCGCGGCGTGGACGCGCTCGGCCTCCGGCACCCCGGTCGTCTTTCCCTGCTTCGTGAGGAAGTGGTCGCCGGCCGCGAGGAGCGCCTCGCGCGGGATGAGGCCGACCAGCTCGCTGCCGGTGACGCGGAGGCCGAGGCGGGCGGCCTCTTCCCGGCAAGCCTCGAAAACCTCGTGAAGCGGCGTCACCCGGTAGTCGGTCAGGTTGATCGACACCTGCGCGCGGCCGAACTCCTCGATGTACCAGCCGACGGCACGGCAGTGCTTGAACCGGCCGGGCGCCATGATCGACTTGCCGGCGGCGTCCTTCAGGATCTTGCCGTCGGTACCCCGCTTCGGCTTGCCGGCCTCGCGGATCTCTTGCGCCACGGTGTTGGCGAGCTTCTTGTCGCGGGTGTTGAGGTTGACGTTGTATGCGATGAGGAACGGCCGCGCGCCGATGACGGTCGCGCCTGCGCCGGCGTTGAACGCCCGGGGGCCGAAGTCCGGGGCGAAGGACGGGTCCTCGAGTCGCGCCTCGAGGCCTTCGTATTCGCCCTTCCGGATGTCGGCGAGCGAGCGCCGGTCGTCGCGCGTCGCCGCCGCCTCGTAGAGGTATACGGGGATGCCGAGCTGCGATCCGACGCGCGCTCCGAGAGAACGCGAGACCGCGACGCAATCGTCCATGGTCGCGCCGGAAACGGGAACGAACGGGCAGACGTCGGTGGCGCCGATCCGCGCATGCTCGCCCGTGTGGCGCTGCATGTCGATCAGTGCGGCCGCCTTGCGGATCGCCCGGAACGCGGCCTCCTCGACCGCCTCGGGCGGCCCGATGAAGGTCACCACCGTACGGTTCGTCGCGGCGCCCGGGTCGACGTCCAGGAGCACCGCGCCGGGAGTTCCCGAGATCTCGGCCGTGATCGCGTCGATGACGGCCCGGTCGCGCCCTTCGCTGAAGTTCGGGACGCATTCGATGAGCTTCATGGCCGGATTCTAGCCGATACGAGGAATTCACCCTTTTGAAACGCGGCCGTAAAACGCCGCATCCAAGCTATCGGCATGAGCGAAACGACGAACGTGGAAAAACTCCTCGGCGACGCGATCGCGCTCCTCGAGGAGAGCGGGTTCCCGATGGCGGCCGACGCGCTGCGCGACAGCCTGAACGCGATCCGCCGCGCGCCGACCGAGGCCGCCCGCCGGCGCAGGGCCGTCTCCGTCCGCGAGCTGCTGGAGGTGGCCGGCCACACGGAGTTCTACGAGGCGACTCCGGTCGGCCCCGATGTCCTCCGGCATCGGCGTGTGGCCGGACGGCGCGGAAGCGAGCAGCGCTACCGCGAAACCCTGGAAGCGATTCAGGGCCTGCTTTCGCCGCCGGGAACCGACGAAGATTGGTCTCCCAGCTTCCGCCGCATCGCCTGATAATCCCGGCGGCCCGGAGGTCGCCGCCATGTCCCGTCGCCTGTCTCGCCGCCAGTTCGTGAAGGCGGGTGCCGTCGCCGGCATCGCCGCCGCCGCACGGCGCACGCTGGCTCAAGGACCCGCCGTGGTCGCGTCGAGAGGGGCGCGGCCGATCGTCATCTCGTCCAGGAACGGGAACGAGTTCAAGAACGGGGGACCGCACACCGCGGTCGAGGAAGCGTACGGACGCATCGCCCGCGGCGAGGACGTCCTGGACGCGATCCTCGCCGGTGTCAACATCGTCGAGCTCGACCCGCTCGACGACTCGGTCGGCTACGGAGGAATTCCGAACGCGGAAGGGGTCGTCCAGCTCGACTCGTGCGTCATGCACGGACCCAGCCGGCGCGCCGGAGGGGTCGGCGCCCTGGAGGGCGTGCGCACACCTTCGCTCGTCGCCAGGGCAGTCATGGCGAGCACCGACCATCATCTCCTCGTCGGCGCCGGCGCGCAGTGGTTCGCGCGCGCGATGGGGTTCACCGTCGAGCCCGATCTCAACACCGAGCACTCGCGGAAGCTCTGGCTCGAATGGAAGCGCCGCACCGATCCGGAGCACTACCCCGCGGTCTCCCAGCGCGAGGCGCGCGACGCGATGATCGCCGAGGGCTTGCTCCACGCCGACCGCTTGTACGGCACGATCCACATGAACGCTGTCAACGCGAAGGGTGAAGTGTGCGGCGCCACGACGACGAGCGGCCTCGCGTTCAAGATCCCCGGCCGGCTCGGTGACTCGCCGATTCTCGGAGCAGGGAACTACGTCGACGGCGACGTCGGTGCCTGCGGCTCGACCGGAAGGGGAGAAGCCAATCTCTACAACCTCTCGTCGTTCTTCGTGGTCGAGCAGATGCGGCAGGGGAAATCACCGAAGGACGCGATCGTGGAGACGCTGAAGCGCATCAAGGAGCGCACCGTGAAGCGGTTGCAGAAGCCCGACGGCAATCCCAACTTCGACATCAAGTTCTACGCGATGAACGTCAAGGGCGAGCACGCCGGGATCTCGATGTACGGCGGCGCCGAGCCGAAGTACGCCGTCTGCGACGAGAACGGCCCCAAGACCATCGCGATGGACGCGCTCTTCTCGGGGAAGCCGGACTAGGGCCATGAAGCGCGCGCTCGCGATGATCGCGCTCGTCGCGGCTGCCGCGCGCGCCGATGAGCTCAAGACCCCTCCTCCCGTCGTCCCCGGCGAGTGGCGTGCGACCGAGGTCCCCGGGTTCGTGGTCTACGGCAACGTCGACGAGCGCACGCTGTACGACGTCGCCGGCAATCTCTCTCGCCTCCGAGCGGTGCTCGCGCATACGGCGGCGGGCCTCGACACGGGGAGCGAGCGTCCGATCCCCGTCTTTGCCTTCAGGCACAGCGACGAATTCAGGCCTTACGCGCCGGCGGGGAACAAGCGGCTCGACGGGTTCTTCGCGAACGCTTATGGCTATCGCGCGATCGCCCTCGACCTGACCAGGCCGGGGGCGGACGAGTCGATCTACCACGAGCTCGTGCACCACGTGGTGCGGCGGAACTTCGGCGACGTCCCGCTGTGGTTCAACGAGGGGATCGCCACGCTCTACGAGACGTTTCGCTGCGGGACGTCGACCGCCACGGTCGGCTGGGTCCCGCGGAGCCGCATCGTGTGGTTCGATGCACATCCGCTCGTCGCCGTGAAGAAGCTGGCGGTCGTCACCACGGACGACCCCGACTACAACGAGGCCGACCGCGCGGGGACGTTCTATCTCGAATCCTGGCTGCTCGTGCACGACCTCTTGTTCGGCCACCCGAGCCGCGGACCGGAGCTCGCCGCGTACCTGAAGCTCGTCCACGACGGCCGCAAGGCGGACGAGGCCCTCGAGACGGCGTTCACCGGCGGGTCGGCCGGCCTCGATGCGGAATTGTCGAGCTACATCAAGACCGGCTCGTTCCCGTACACCGACATCTCGTTCTCCGACCTCCGGGTGCCCTCACCCACGACGGCCCGCAAGGTCGGTCGCGTGGAAGCGCTCGGCGCGCTCGGCGGCTTGGCGCTCGTCGCCCGGCCGCACGATCCGTCCTCGGCCCGGGCGCATTTCGAGGCCGCGCTCGCGGAGGCGCCGGGCGACGCTCGCGCCCGGGCGGGTCTCGGGGCGGTGGGCGTCCTTCAGAAACGGTACGGCGAAGGGTTGCGCGACATCGAGCTCGCGATCGAGGGGGGCGCCGACGAACCGGCGCTCCTTGTCCTCGGCAGCCGGGCGATCCTCGACATGGAGCACGAGGAATCGGGCGGTCACATCGAGAAGGGGAAGCTTCCTTCCGCCAACGTCCTGCGGGCGCGCGACTGGCTCGAGCACGCGATCAAGGCCGAGCCGTTCGACGACGCGGCGCTCAAGATCTACGGCCTGACGTTCCTGGCGGCGGACGACGACCCCGCTCACGGCATCGCGGCGTTCGAGCGTGCCGACGCGATCGATCCGCTCGACGACGGCTCGCTCTACGACCTCCTCCAGCTCTACGTCCGGCGGAAGGACCGGGCGAAATCGGAGGCCCTGTTCGCGACCCGCATCGAGCCGAAGGCGAGGCCCGAGATCGTCGCGCGGGCACGGGAGACGCTCCTGCGGCTCGACTATGAAGACGCGCGGGAAGCGCTCGATGCCGGCGACTACGACAGGGCGATCGTTCTGGTGCACACGATCCGTGACAAGACGTCCGACGAGGCCCTCAGGGCGCGCATGGTCGAGCTCTCGGGCAAGGTCGAGGCCGCGGCGGCCGCCAAGAAGAAGCGGGCCACCGCGGTCTCGAAGCCCAAGCGTTAGCTCTTCGGCCCGTTCGGGTTCCGGTCCTTGATCCCCTTCATGAGGTCGTCGCGGATCGCCTGGGCCTGCGGGTCGCGCGGCGCGCTGGACACGGCTCCCGCCAGGTGCGCGAGCTTCTCGGTCAGGAGGGTGCCGAGCAGGCCCTCGATGAGCCCGGACTTCTCTCCGTTGCTTCCCATCGTGATCTTGGGGACCACGTCGACCTGCGATCGCTCGACCGCCTCGGCGAACCGGTTCATGACCTGCTGCACGAGCTGGAACTGCGGGCCGCCGTAGGCGCGGACCTGCTCCTCGATGGCGAGCGCCTGCGCGACACCGACCGTCGCCGAGCGCATCGCCTCCGATTCCGCGAGGGCCCGGATCTTCTTGGCCTCGCCCTCGCCCATCAGGCGCGTCTTTTCGGCCTCCGCGGACGCGAGGATCTGGATCTGCGCGGCCTGTTGCTGCGCGCGGGCGTAATCCGCCTTGCCCTGGTTCGACTGGACGTTGATCGAGATCTCCGACTCGGTGAGGAGGGTCTGTTGCTTCGCGCGCGCCTCGGCCTCGCGCAGCTCGCGCTCCTTGCCGGCGGCGCGCTCCTGGCGCGAGTAGGTCTCGACCTGCTCCTCGGCGATCTGGCGGCTTCGGAGCTGAATCAGGATCTGCTCGATCTGCGTACCGGCCGCACCGGAGTTCGCTCCCGCCGCCGGTGTTCCGATCAGGACCTCGAGCAATTCGAGGTTGTACTGTTGGAACTTCTCCTTCATCTGCTCCCCGGCCTGCTGCTGGATCGCGCTGCGGTCCTGAATCAGCTGGATCAGCGTGCGCGTCTGGCCGATGTTCTTGAAATAGGCCGAGACCATCGGGTCGAGGGTCTGTTCGACGAGGCGCTTGATGTCGCCGAAGCGCTGGATGACGAGCGGCGCCTTGCGGTAGTCGATGTGAACGACGACCGAGAGCGGAAGGCTCGGCTCGAACGCGTCCTTCGTGATCAGGCTGACCTCGGCGAGGTTCTCGTCGAACCCGTGCGAGCCGGCTTCGTTCCTCACCCACTTCAGGATGAAGTTCGTCGTCGGGACGTGAAGGACCTTGCCCGCGTACGTGTTGAACGCGTACTTGCCGGGGAGGAGCGGGTCTTGCCAGACGCCGCGCCGATTGTTCTCCACGAGCTCGCCGTGCCGGTACTGCTCGCCGGAGATGTCCTTGCCGATCTCGCCGGTGTAGGAGACGACCACGCCGACGGTGCCGACCTCGACGACCGTCTTCGGGATCATCTCGATCGTCGCGAAGAGCCGATTGATGTAGTACGTGCCTTCGACGAGGACCTGGAGCTGGCGCCCGCGGAGGCCGCCGGCGGCGAGGAACTTGTCCGCGTCCTGGAAGTTGTTGTGGTAGGTCTCCTTGCTCTGCACGTCGTTGCCGACCATCGGCGCGATGATCTCGCCGGGCTGCAGCGACGGACCGTCGTGGACCGTGACGATACCGACTTCATCGTCGGTGCCCTTGATGACTTTCGGCCGGAACCCGTCACGCTCGGCGATCACCGCGGCCATCTTCGCGAACGTCTCGGCCTCGGTACGGTCGAGCGGCAGGTAGAAGATCTGGTCGGGGGTGAGGACCACGAACTGCGCGAGGTTGATCGCGTACGTTCCTTCACGGAGGATCATCCGCTGCGGACCCTTCGTCCCGCCCGATCGGAGGAAGGCGGCGACGTCCTGGAAGCCTTTCGCCGAGACGTTCGACGCCAGCGCCTGAGTCGACGGAAGGTCCTGGCCGTCACGAGCGAAGATGTACCCGATCTTGCCCTGTGGGATCGTCACGAGCGGCATTCGATGCACGCGATACTGGAACGGCGTGAGGAAATGCCACCCGCCGCGCAGGATGTGCGGCTGGAAGCCGGCCTCACCGTCGAGCGCGATCAGCCCGGCCTTCACGGAGCCCTTCGCCGAGACGAGCTTCTCGACGATGCCGATTCGCGTGTTGGGGATGTAACGGATCCAGGTGAACAGAAGCGCCAGCAGGAAAAGCGTTCCCGCGGCCGCGAGGAGAAGTTGGAACGGATGAGACATCAGCCAGGTGATCATGGAGCTTGCCCCCTTCTTGGGTGACGAACCTCGAATCGCTCTCTGGGGTCGGATCTTACGCGGGCCGCTTCGGGAAGATCCCGGCGGCGCGGATCCGATCAGTCGCGTATCACGGAAGCGCGGGAGAGCGGTGGGCGGTCACGGAGGAGAGTACGGAGGCGGCGGCCGCCGGGTTCCCGCTCCGGCGGCCGCGCGCAAAACCCTTACCAGACCTTGCAGATCTTGTCGGCCGGCTTCTTTTCCGCCGCGCCGTTCTTGCACTGGAACGCCTCGGCGAACTCGGGCATGTTGACGACGACGCCGTTGATCCGGTACTTGCCGGGGGAGTGCGGGTTCGTCGCCGCGTTCAGGCGCAGGTTCTCAGGCCGCTCGTTCTCGCACGCCCACTGCGCGAGGCCGACGAAGAAGCGCTGCTCCGGCGTCAGCCCGTCGACGGTCTCGAGCTTCATTCCCTTCGTGGCGTCCTTCCAGGCCATCCACGCGAGGATCGTTCCGCCGAGATCGGCGATGTCCTCGCCCGACGTCAGCTTGCCGGTGATCTTGATGTCGTCCACGACCGTGTACTGCGAGTACTGGTCGCGAACGCAGTTCGCGCGCTGCTCGAACTGCTCGGCGTCTTTCTTGGTCCACCAGTCGCGCAGGTTTCCGTCGCCGTCGTACTGGCGCCCCTCGTCGTCGAACCCGTGGGTCAGCTCGTGGCCGATCGTGCTGCCGGTGTTGCCGTAGTTCGGAGCGTCGTCGATCTTGAGGTCGTAGAGCGGCGGCATGAGCACGCCCGCCGGGAAGTTGATGTCGTTCATCGACGGGTTGTAGTACGCGTTGACCGTCGGAGGCGTCATGCCCCATTCATTCTTGTCGACCGGCTTGCCGACCTTCGCGGCCTGGCGGTTCGTCTCGAACGTGATGGCGCGCGAGACGTTCCCGTAGAAGTCCCCGCGCTTGACGGCGAGGGTGCTGTAGTCGCGCCACACGCCCGGGTAGCCGACCTTGTTGCGAACCTTCGCGAGCTTCTCGAGCGCGGCCTTCTTCGTGGCGTCGCTCATCCAATCGAGGTTCGTGATCCGCGTCTTCATCGCGGCGAGGATCTGGTCGGTCATTGCGACGGCCTTCGCCTTGTTCTCCGGCGGGAAAGCGCGGTCGACGAATTCCTTCCCGAGCGCCTCGCCGAGATCGCGATCGACCCACCCCACGCACCGCTTCCACCGCGGCTGCTGCTCCTTCACGCCTCGAAGCGTGGCGCGGTAGAACGCGAAGTGCTCGTCGACGAACGGCTTCGAGAGGCTGTCGGCCTTGGTGCTCACGAGCCCCCAGCGGAGGTAGGTCTTGAGGTCGGCGAGCTTCTCCGCCTGGAGGCGCGCCTCGACCTCGGCGAACACCTTCGGCTCGGACACGTTGATCCATGCGCCGGGGTGCGTGCCCCAGCCCTGGAAGTACGCGTCCCAGTTCATCGAGGGGACCATTTTCTTGAGCTCGGGGATCGTCGTGTGGTGATAGATCTTGTAAGGGTCGCGCTTCTCGACGCGGGTCAACGTGACCTTCGCGAGCGCCGTCTCGATCCGCATGATCGTCGCCGCCTCGGTCTTCGCGGCGTCGGCCGAGTCGCCCAAGAGCTTGAGCATGTTCGCGACGTGGGCGACGTACTTCGTCCGGAGGTCCTTCGACTTGTCGTCATCCTTGAAGTAGTAGTCGCGGTCGGGGAGCCCGAGGCCGCCCCCGTAGAGGGCGACGATCTGGACGCTCGATTCCTTCGCGTCCTGCTCGACGCCGCTCCCGAAGAGCATGCCGCCGGTGTAGACGCGCGCGTGGATCGAGCCGAGCACGGCGCCGAGGTCCGCAACCGACTTCATGTCTGCGATCTTCTTGAGGTCGTCGGCGAGGGGCGCGGCTCCCGCCTTCTCGATCGTCCCGGTGTCCATGCAGGAATCGAAATAGTCCCCGATCTTCTGCTGCGTCGGGGTCCGCCCGGGGCTCGGCTTCGCGGCGTCCTGGAGGAGGCCCCACAAGTAGCGCTGGTTGTCCTCGTAGAGCTTGCCGTAGACGCTCCAGCTCGCCTGGTCGCCCGGCAGCGGGTTGTTCTTCATCCACCCACCGCAGGAGTACTGGTACAGGTCCTGGCACGGGTCGGCGGTCTTGTCCATCGATTTGACGTCGAGGCTGGGCGTATAGGGAAGCTCGGTGAACGGCGTGTCCTCGGCGGCGCGAGCGAGAGAGCCGGCCGCGAGCGCGGCGAGGACGAGCGAAGCAGCGACACGAAGGGTCATGGAAAGGCTCCTTGGGCGACGGGCGCACGGGAGCATACGCGCCCGACGGGTGCGTAGTTTACCGGTCGCCGCGTTCGGGAGCCCGCCCGATCAGAATTGCTCGGACTCGGTCGATTCCTTGAGCGCGATCGTCGACGCGGTGCCCCCCGAGATCACCTGGGCAACCTCGTCGAAGTAGCCGGTGCCGACCTCGCGCTGGTGCTTCGCCGCCGTGTAGCCCTCGTGCTCGGCGGCGAATTCCGCCTGCTGGAGCCGCGAGTAGGCCGCCATGCCCTCTTCACGGTAGCCGCGTGCGAGCGCGAACATGCCGTGGTTGATCGAGTGGAAGCCGGCAAGGGTGACGAACTGGAACTTGTAGCCCATCGATCCCAGCTCGCGTTGGAACGTCGCGATCGTGGCCTCGTCCAGGTGGCGCTTCCAGTTGAAGGAGGGCGAGCAGTTGTACGCGAGCATCTTGCCGGGGAACTTCGCGTGGATCCCCTCCGCGAAACGCCGGGCCTCCTGGAGGTTGGGCGTCGAGGTCTCGCACCAGATCAGGTCGGCGTAGGGCGCGTAGGCGCGGCCCCGCTCGATCGCCATCTCGATGCCGCCCTCGATCCGGAAGAACCCCTCGGGCGTGCGCTCGCCGGTGCAGAAGGCTCGGTCGCGCGCGTCGATGTCGGAGGTCAGAAGGCGCGCGGAGTCGGCGTCGGTGCGGGCGATGACGAGCGTCGGCACGTCCATGACGTCCGCGGCGAGCCGGGCCGCCACGAGCGTGCGGACGAACTGGCTCGCGGGGACGAGGACCTTGCCGCCGAGGTGGCCGCACTTCTTTTCGGAGGAGAGCTGGTCCTCGAAGTGCACGCCGGCCGCTCCCGACTCGATCATCGCCTTCATCAGCTCGAAGGCGTTCAGGGGCCCGCCGAATCCGGCCTCGGCGTCCGCGACGAGCGGCGCCATCCAGCAGTGCTTCGTCCCGCCCTCCGCGTGCTCGACCTGGTCGGCGCGGAGCAGCGCCTGGTTGATGCGACGGACGAGGCGCGGGACGGAGTCGACCGGGTAGAGGCTCTGGTCCGGGTAGGTCATCGGCGAGGAGTTCGCGTCCGCCGCGACCTGCCACCCCGAGACGTAGATCGCTTCGAGGCCCGCACGCACCATCTGGACCGCCTGGTTCCCGGAGAGCGCGCCCAGCGCGTTGACGTAGGCGCGCCCATGGAGGAGCTCCCACAACCGGTTCGCTCCGAGCCGGGCGAGTGTGTGCTCGATCCGGACGCTGCCGCGGAGGCGGTCGACGTCGGACGGTGTGTAAGGGCGCTCGATGCCGGCGAATCTCTCGGCCCGGGGGGTGAGCTGAGCCATGACGATCTCCTTGATCAGGCCTGCGTCGACCGGTCGACGTCGACGAGGAAGTCGTAAGCGGGAAGGGTCAGGAACTCTTCGAAGGAATCCGAGAACAGGAGGCGCTCGAACAGCGACACCGCGTCGGCGAACCGCCGGCCCTCGAAGCCGAACGGCCCGCACTCGTCACGCACGGCGGCCACCTCGGAAGCGAGGAGCTCGCGCACGAGCGCCGGGGTGACCTCGCGTCCGTCGGCCAGGCGCGCCCTGTGACGCAGCCACTGCCAGACCTGCGTGCGCGAGATCTCGCACGTCGCGGCATCTTCCATGAGGTGGTAGAGCGGGACGCAGCCGGTGCCGCGAAGCCAGGCCTCCAGATATTGAATGCCGACGCGGAGGTTCCAGCGGAGGCCGGCGGCGGTCTTGGGGCCCTCGGGGATCGCGAGAAGTTCCGCAGCCTTGATCGCCACCGCCTCGCGGAGGTCGTGAATCTGGTTCGCCCCCGGCATCGCGGCGTCGAAGACTCCGCGGGCGACCGGGACCAGGCCCGGATGGGCGACCCACGTGCCGTCGTGGCCGCTCGCCGCCTCACGGGCCTTGTCGGCGACCACCTTCGCCATCGCCTCGGCGTTGGCCGCCGCGTCGTTCTTGATCGGGATCTGCGCGGCCATGCCGCCCATCGCGTGGATGCGGCGGCGGTGGCACGTTTTCACGAGGAGCTGCGAGTACGCGCGGAGAAAGCCCTGGTCCATCGTCACGACGGCTCGGTCGGGGAGAACCGCCCGGGCGTCCGCCTTGTGGACCTTGATGAAGCTGAAGATGTAGTCCCAACGCCCGCAGTTCAGGCCGGCGGCGTGGTCGCGCAGCTCCCAGAGGATCTCGTCCATCTCGAAGGCCGCGGGAAGCGTCTCGATGAGGACGGTCGCGCGGATCGTGCCGTTCGGAAGTCCGAGCGCGCCCTGCGCGTGGACGAAGACCTCGTTCCAGAGCCGCGCCTCGAGGTGTCCTTGAAGCTTCGGCAGGTAGAAGTAAGGCCCCGTGCCCTTCCCCACGAGCGCGCGTGCGTTGTGGAAGAAGAACACCCCGAAGTCGAAGAGCGCGGCGGGGATCGGATGGCCGTCGACCTCGACGTGCTTCTCGGGGAGGTGCCACCCGCGCGGCCGCACCATGAGCACCGCCGGCTTCTCGATCAACCGGTAGCTCTTGCCGCCGTCGTCGTGCGCGATCGTGCCGCGGACCGCGTCGATCAGGTTCGCCTGGCCGGAGACGAGGTTGTCCCAGCGCGGCGCCGTTGAATCCTCGAAGTCGGCCATGAAGACCGAGGCGCCCGAATTGAGCGCGTTGATGATCATCTTGCGGTCGACCGGTCCCGTGATCTCGACGCGGCGATCCGAGAGGTCGCGCGGGATCGGCGCCACCGTCCAAGCGCTCTCGCGGATGGAAGTGGTCTCGGGGAGAAAGTTCGGTCGCTCGCCCGTGTCGTACCGCGCCTGGGCGATTCGGCGGCGGGAGAGGAGCGCTTCGACCGCCGGCTGGAAGCGCCTGACCAGCTCTTCGACGAACTCGAGGCAAAGCGGAGAGAGGACCTCGTCGCTGCGATCGCACGTGCGGCCGACGACGTGGATCCCTTGCCGGTTGGCCGTCGACGCCGCCGCTTGATTGGGTGTCATCGTCTTCCTCGAATCGTCGAGCCGGTGCCCAACATCTAGATTCCGAGACAAAGTCTCCTATTGCCATGACTTATTGCCCTGAGGCCGCAAACGTAATTAACAACGTCAAAGCGATTGCTGTAATGATGTAACGACTGTAAATTCAATGCGAGGAAGTAATGAAGGAATCCGCGAGACTCGGCGCTCAAATCAGGGCGGTGCGGCGTCAGAACAGCCTGACGCAAGCGAAGATGGCGGAGCGCCTCGGAATCTCGGCGAGCTACCTGAATCTCATCGAGCACGGGCGGAGGGCGATGTCGGCCGAGCTGCTCATCAAGCTCGCGCAGACGTTCTCCGTCGACCTCAAGACCTTGGGCGGCGCCGACCACGAGCGACTGCTCGCGGATCTCCTCGAGGCGTGCGGCGATCCGCTCTTCGATCCTTACGCGCTCACGCCCGACGACGTCGGCACGCTTGCGGCTCATTCACCCGCCGCCGCACGGGCGATGATCGGTCTCTACCACGCGTTCCGCAGTGCGAAGGAGTCCGCGCGATCGCTCGCCGAGCGCCTGTCCGAAGGGTCGGAGATCCGGCCGGGGATCGATGCCGACCGGCTGCCTTCCGAAGAGGTGAGCGACTACGTCCAGCGGCACGCCAACTACTTCGAGGATCTCGAAGAAGGGGCGATGCGGATCCGGGGCGATGCCGGCCTCGAAGGGGAGGATCTCTACCAGGGCCTCGCGCGCTACCTGCAAGACCGGCACGGTGTGACGGTCAAGATCGAGAAGGTCGGCGCGATGCGCCGTGCGGTCCGCCGGTTCGATCCGGTGCGCCGCGAACTGCTCCTCTCCGAGGTCCTGCGGCGCGGCAGCCGGAACTTCCAGCTCGCCTATCAGGTTTCCCTCATGACGCAGCGCCAAGCGATCGAGCGTCTCTCCGCCGACGCGCACCTCACGACCTCCGACTCCCGCACGCTGGCCCGCGTCACTCTTGCGAACTACTGCGCGGCTGCCGTGCTCATGCCGTACGAGCCGTTCCTCCGGGCCGCGCGTGAGGAGCGTTACGACTTGGAGCTGCTCGGCCACAGGTTCCGCACGAGCTTCGAGCAAGTGTGCCACCGCCTGACGACGCTCCGGCGGCCCGGGCATGAGGGCGTGCCGTTCCACCTCGTCCGTGTCGACGCCGCCGGAAACATCTCGAAGCGCTTCTCGGCGTCCGGCGTCCGTATCGCGCGCTTCTCGGGGGCCTGCCCCCGCTGGATCCTCCACAGCGCCTTCCTGACCCCGGGGATGTTCCGGCGTCAGGTCTCCCGAATGCCCGACGGCACGCACACCTTCGCGATCGCGCGGACGATCGAGAAGGAGGGTTCGGGCTTCCACGGCCCGCATGCGGCGCATGCGATCGAGCTGGGCTGTCCGGTCGCTTACGCCCGCGAGCTCGTTTACTCGGACGGGGTCGATCTCGATAACGTCGCCGCCGCCGTGCCGGTCGGGGTCACCTGCCGGCTTTGCGAGCGCATGGACTGCGAGCAGCGGGTCTTCCCGTCGCTCCAGAATCCCATGCACATCGATGAGCACGTTCGCGGGATCTCGTTCTACGCTCCCGTGCACGATTGACGGAGACACACATGCCGCGTCTCACCCTCGCGCTCACGCTCGGACTCGTCCTCGGCGCCTGCAGCACGGCCGATTCCGGGACGAAGCCCTCACCGCCGGCCGGAACGCAGACCGCGATCGTCGCGGGAGGCTGCTTCTGGTGCATCGAATCGGCGTTCGACGACGTCCCGGGCGTCGTCTCGGCGACGTCCGGCTACACCGGCGGTCACGTGCCGAACCCCACCTACGAGCAGGTCAGCAGCCATGAGACCGGCCACTACGAGGCGGTCGAGGTGAAGTTCGACCCCAGGAAGATCACCTACGCGCAGGTCCTGGACATCTTCTGGCGCCACATCGATCCCACCGACCCGGAAGGACAGTTCGCGGACCGCGGCTCCAACTACCGCACCGCGATCTTTGTCGGAGACGCCGGTCAGCGGGCGATCGCGGAAGCGTCGAAGAAGGCCGTCGAAGATTCGCACTGGTTCGACAAGCCGATCGTGACCCAGATCCTCCCTGCCGGACCGTTCTACCCGGCCGAGGAGCCGCACCAGAAGTACTGCAAGAAGCACCCCGAGTCGTTCCACGCCTATGAAGAGGGGTCCGGTCGCGGCCCGTACATCGAGAAGACCTGGAAGGGAAAGCCGGCGATCGCTCCACCTCAAGCGAAACCGCAGGCGTACACGAAGCCGTCCGACGACGAGATCAAGAAGCGACTGACGCCGCTCCAGTACGAGGTGACGCAGCACGGGGCCACCGAGATGGCGTTCCACAACGAGTTCTGGAACAACCATGACGCCGGGATCTACGTCGACGTCGTCTCCGGCGAGCCGCTCTTCAGCTCGAAGGACAAGTTCGACAGCGGGACCGGCTGGCCCAGCTTCACGAAGCCGCTCGCCCCGGCGAACGTGCTCGAGCAGGACGCGACGGGCCTCAAGACCGCGGGGTACGTCGAGGTCCACAGCAAGAACGCGGGGAGCCATCTCGGCCACGTGTTCGACGACGGGCCGCAGCCGACGGGCCTGCGCTACTGCATCGACAGCGCCTCGCTGCGTTTCATCCCCGCGGCGAAGCTCCAGGCGGAAGGCTACGGCGAGTTTGCGGCCCAGTTCGCGCCCGACCAAAGGACCCCGAAAGCTCCGTAGTTAGAGCTCCGACTCGTGCTCCCATGGGCTCGAAGGAGCCCCCATGTCGACGCGCGAGGAGGTCGCCGAACGCTACCTCACGGTGAGCCACGCCGTTCCCCCGATCGAGTGGCCGGTCTACGTCGAGGACGTCGGTGCGATCCTCGATCTGAAGCGGCGCCGCTCCGCGAAGATCCTCGCGCACAACTACCAGGATCCCGTGATCTACCACGGCCTTGCCGACGCGACCGGCGACTCCCTCGCGTTCGCCGAGCGCGCACGCGCGCTCGAATCGGAAGTCCTCGTGGTTTGCGGCGTCTCGTTCATGGCCGAGACCGTCAAGCTCCTGAACCCGCATCGCACGATCCTGATCCCCGAACCCGATGCGGGCTGCTCGCTGGCCGAATCGATCACTCCCGAGGACGTCCGCCGTCTTCGGTCGCAATGGCCCGGTGTCCCCGCGGTCTGCTACGTCAACACGTCGGCCGCCGTGAAGGCGGAGTGCGACGTGTGCTGCACCTCGGCGAACGCGGTCGAGGTCGCGCGGTCGTTCGGATCGCAACGCGTGCTGTTCCTTCCGGACCGGCATCTCGCCCGCTACGTCGCGGCGGAGACCGGGCTCGACGTCATTCCCTACGACGGGAGCTGCGAGGTTCACGAGCGCTTCACCGCGGAGGACATCCGCGAGCTCCGTGAGTTCTTCCCGGACGTCGTCGTCCTGGCGCATCCCGAGTGCGTGACGGAGGTGCTCGCGGAGGCCGACTACGTCGGATCGACCTCCGGGATGATCCGTAGGCTGCGGGCCCGCCCTCCGGCCTGCGCGGCCCTCATCACCGAGTGCACGATGAGCGCCAACGTCGCCGCCGAGCTTCCCGGAATCAAGCTCGTCCGCCCCTGCAACATCTGTCCGCACATGCATCGCACCACGGTCGCGTCGGTGAGGCGCTCCCTCGAGACGATGACCCACGAGATCGTCATCGACCCCGAGGTGGCGCGGCGGGCGCGACGCTCGATCGAGCGGATGCTCGAGATCGGGCGCGGCCGAACGGGATGAGCCGGGCCGACGTCGTGGTCGTCGGGTCGGGCGCGTCGGGCATGACCGCGGCGCTGGCGCTCGCGCCGCTCACCGTCGCTCTCGTCACGAAGACCCCCACCCTCTGCGGCGGCGCGAGCCCAATGGCGATGGGGGGGATCGCCGCCGCGGTCGGGCCGGACGACGATCCGTTCCACCACGGTGCCGACACCATCGCGGCGGCGGCCGGTCTCGCCGATCCCGAAGCGGTCAAGGCGCTCGTCCATGACGGGCCGAAGGCCATTGCGCGGCTCGTCCTCGAGGGGACGCGCTTCGACCGGGGGAAGGACGGACATCTCGCTCTGGGACGCGAAGCGGCGCACAGCCGGTCGCGCATCGTGCGCGCCGGTGGCGACGGGACCGGGGCGGAGGTGGTGCGAGCGCTCGCGGCGGCCGTCCTGAGCTCTCCTCGCATCGATGTGCGTGCCGGGCTGTTCACGGAAGACCTCGTGTGCGAAGGGGGACAGACGCGCGGGATCCGGACCAGGGATGCGCGCGGCGTCGCGGCGACGCACCCGGCGGATGCGATCGTGCTCGCGACGGGAGGCATCGGACGCATCTTCGCCGAGACGACGAACCCGGTCGCGGCGACCGGAGACGGCCTGGCGATCGCCGCACGCGCGGGGGCGAAGCTCGCCGACCTCGAGTTCGTCCAGTTCCATCCGACGGCGCTCGCCGTCGCTTCCGATCCGATGCCTCTCGTGACCGAAGCGATCCGCGGCGCCGGGGCGGTGCTCGTCGACGAGCGCGGCAGGGTCATGACGATCGACGGTTGGCAGCGGGCCGAGCTGGCGCCGCGCGACGTCCTGGCGTGGGAGATTTCCCTCCGGCTCGCACGCGGCGAGCGGATCGCGCTCGACGCCCGCTCGCTCGGGGCCGAGCGGCTGGGGCGTGAGTTCCCTGCGGTGCTCCGCGCGTGCCGCGCCGCAGGCTACGATCCGTGCCGCGACCCGATTCCCGTCGCTCCGGCGGCGCACTACCACGTGGGCGGCGTCGCCGTGGATCTCCGGGGGCGCACGTCGGTCGAGGGCGTCTGGGCGTGCGGCGAGGTCGCGTGCACCGGCGCTCACGGCGCGAACCGGCTGGCCAGCAACTCCCTCCTCGAGGCGCTCGTCTTCGGCGCTCGAGCGGCGGAGGACATCCGTCGCAGGCTCGGCCGCTCGTCGGTGAGATCATTCGGAGCGAGCGGCGGCGCCGCCTTCGGCGAGCCGGTGGGCCGGCCGTCCCCGCGCTGGGAGCGCCGCCTTCGTGCCGCCACGAGCCGCGGTCTCGGCATCGTGCGGGACGGCGACGGGATCCGCGCGGCGCTCGCGGACTTCGACGCGCTGTCCCCCGAAGCCGGCGACGGCGAGGCACGCAACATGGTCCTCGTAGGCCGTCTCGTGGCGGCCGCCGCGCTGGTCCGCGCAGAGAGCCGCGGCGCGCATCGGCGCCGCGACTTGCCGGACCGCGACGCGCGCTTCACCTCGCGCCTGGCGCGAACGGCCGAGGAGCTGCTCGCAGGCGCCCTCGTCTAGCGCTCGCTCGAGAAACCGCGCTCCATCCTCGGCGTCCTCACGATCCCTGCCTTCTATCTGTAAGAGATCGATTCCATCCATTGACTTGGAGAATCCGGTTCCTTGGAGCCGGATTCCATGGATACCCCCATAGAGTTGATAGGGTTATGGGTGGCCTCCGCCGAGAGTTATGGCGAACTGTTTGTAGCGGTGAGACTTAGCCATTTCTTATAAAGATTGCTGCCGTAGGGCATACCTCTTGCTGAGTCTTTGCCGCGAACAGGGAGTTCCAACAGCCTGGGGGAATCAGGGAGAAGTCGAGAGCGACGCCGGAGCCGGGGATAGTCCCCGAGCCCCGGACCCCCACGGGGGGGCGCAACGGTGCACCACGGCCGGCGACCCCTTGCGACGGTGTCGAGCTCGCGTGTCGGGAGGCAGGGAATGAAGAAGGTCTTGTGGACGGTCTTCGTCGCCGTCGTGGCCGGAGCGATGCTCGTGCCGGCGTACGCGGCCGACGCGGACAACACCTTCACCTTCAACGGTGAAGTGCGCGCGCGGTACGAGTACCTCAACAACTATCTCGATCAGCTGGACAGCCATAGCTCGGGTGACGCGAACGACGACGGGTTCTCGATGGGCCCCTATCGCGTCATGTTGGGCATCACCGGCACCTTCGCGAAGAACATCACCGCGCATGCCGATCTCCAGTACGTCGGCATGTTCGGCGATGAGCTCAACCCGCAGAAGGACATTTTCCCGCCGGTCGGCCAGTTCTTCACGCCCTACCAATTCAACACGCAGGGCGTCCAGCTCTACACCGGATGGTTCGAAGCCTCGAAGCTCTGGGGCAGCGACGTCAGCATCCGCGTCGGCCGCCAGGAGCACACCTACGGAACCGAGCTCCTCATGGGCGACAACGACTACTACGCCGGCCTGTCGTTCGACGGCGCCCGCGTGATGTGGAACCACGGCCACAGCGACCTCAACGTCTTCTATTACAAGATCGCCGAGGAGAACGGCCTCCCGATCCCCGGCACGGGTGCCGGCGCGAATGACAGCGACCTCTTCGGCGCCACCTACGACTGGAACTTCAACAACGGTTGGGGAACGGTCGGCGGCTACTTCCTCGTCGGCCAGGACCTCGGCGGGGCGGGCCCGGTCTTCGTTGCGGACTCCAGCGTCGAGACGTACGGCGTCCGCTGGAACCGTCCGATGATGAACGGCGACAAGCTCAACATGTTCGACTGGGACGTCGAGTACGCGATGCAGAGCGGCGACGAGGGAGCACCCGCCCCCCCCAACCCGAGCATCAAGCTCGGCGGTTGGATCGGTGAAGGCTGGTTCGGGTTCAACTACAAGGTCGGCGATTCGCACGGCCGCGTGCACATCGGCACCCTCATGACCTCGGGCGACAAGGTCAGCACGACCAAGAACGAGGCGTTCATCCCGCTCTATGGCGACTTCCACGCCAACAACCGGTTCGGCGATCTCGACTGGATCGACATGTTCGGCTCGGCGAACATCACCGACTACAACGTCGGCTACGATCACTGGTTCGGCACGGCCCACCACGTGATGGCGGCCTACCACAAGTTCAAGGAGACGGAGTCGAACGGTGCGCCGTCCGACGATCTCGGCGACGAGATCGACGTCTCCTACGACTACATGTACTCCAAGAACCTCTCGATCCAGGTGCTGGTCGGCCAGGCCAGCCCCGGGAACGCGTTCGTCAATACGGACTCCGTGCAGCGCGTCGCGGTTCAGGCGATGCTCCACTGGTAGGCTGACGCTTCATCGGTCGCTTACGAAGCCCCCGCTCCGGCGGGGGCTTCTTCATTTAGCGGCGCAGGCGAAGACTGTTCAGCACGACCGAGACGCTCGAGAGCGCCATCGCGGCGGACGCCACCAACGGCGAGAGGAGCCGGCCGGTCCACGGATACAGCGCGCCGGCGGCCAGCGGGATGCCGAGAACGTTGTAGACGAACGCCCAGCCTAGGTTCTGCCGGATCGTACGCAGGGCGCGGCGCGCAAGCTCCAGCGCCGCCCCGATCGATCGCGGGTCGGAGCCGACGAGCGTCACGTCCGACGCGGCGATGGCGACGTCGCTTCCGGTTCCGACCGCGATCCCGAGATCGGCGGCCGCCAGCGCCGGGGCGTCGTTGATCCCGTCTCCGACCATCGCGACTCTCTTTCCGCTCCTCCGGAGCGTCGCGATCTCGTCCGCCTTCCCTCCGGGCAGAATCTCGGCGAGCACGCGATCGATCCCGGCCTGCCGCGCGACCGACTCCGCCGTCGCGCGGCGATCGCCTGTGATGAGCACCACCTCGCACCCGAGGCTCTTCAACGCCCGAACCGAGTCCGCCGTGCCTTCACGGATCGGATCGGCGATGCCCACCATGCCCGCGACCTCTCCGTCGACGGCCACGAAAACCGGCGTCCGCCCGAGCAGCGCCAGTCCGTCGGCCCGTTCTCGCCAGCTCTCGACCGGCACTCCCGCGTCCTCGAGCCAGCCGGCGCGGCCGGCGAGGACGCGGCGGGCACCGACACGGGCGACGACGCCGGAGCCGGCGATCGCCTCGAACCCATCGGCGGCCGGGAGAGCGATCCCTCGCGCGGCGGCCTCTCGGACGATCGCTTCGCCGAGCGGGTGTCGCGATCCTCGTTCCGCAGCGGCCGCAAGCGAAAGGAGCGTGAGCGGGTCGACCCCCGGCGCGGGGACGGCATCGGTCACCGCCGGTCGCCCTACGGTGATGGTGCCGGTCTTGTCGAAGGCGACCACTTCGATGCGTCCGGCCATCTCGAGCGCCGCGCCCCCCTTGAAGAGGACTCCAATCTCCGCGCCGCGGCCGGTCGCCACGAGGATCGCGGTCGGAGTCGCGAGCCCCATGGCACAAGGACAGGCGATGATGAGCACCGCGACCGCGTTCACGAGCGCGGCCGTGAGGCGCGTCTCGGCCGGTCCGAAGACCATCCACGCGACGAACGTGATCGCGGCGATACCGAGCACGACCGGGACGAAGAACGCGCTGACGCGGTCCGCGAGGCGCTGGACAGGCGCCTTCGATCCCTGCGCCTCCTCGACCATCCGTACGATCTGCTGGAGCACGGTATCGGCACCGACGCGATCGACCCGGAAGACGAAGGCGCCGCCTCCGTTGACAGTGCCGCCGAACACCTCCGAGCCCGCGCTCTTCTGGACCGGCCGGCTCTCGCCGGTCAGCATCGACTCATCGACGGTCGACGAGCCGTGGACGAGCGTCCCGTCGAGCGGAATCGTCTCGCCTTCGCGGACGGCGAGGCGCATCCCCACCGCGACGTCGTCGACGTCGCGCTCGACCTCGCGCCCGTCCTCGACGACCCTCACGCTCCGCACCTGGAGCTTGCCGAGCGCACGGACGGCGGCGGAGGTCCGTGCACGTGCTCCGGTCTCGAGCCACTTGCCGAGGAGGACGAGGACCATGATCCCTGCGGCCGCCTCGAAGTAGACGGGCGGGCCGTGGTGATGCGTCGAGGTCGGTGCGACCGAAGCGGGCGCGATGGTCGCGACGGCGGAATAGACGAACGCCGCGCCGGTTCCGAGCGCGACGAGCGTGTTCATGTCCGCCGTGCCGTGGCGCAGCGCCGCCCAGGCGCGGCGGTAGTAACCGCCACCGGCGACGCCGAGCACGATCGCGGTGAGAACGAGCTGCACCGTCTCGGCATGAGGGATCGCCAGCGCGCCGTGGCTCATGCCCAGCACGAGGACGGGAACGCCGAAGCAAGCGGCGATGATCAGCGACCGCCGAACCTCGTTCCGCTCGGCCAGACGCGCCTTCTCGCCGGCATCGGCGACACCCGGCTCGGGCAGGATGAGCCCGTAGCCGGCGCGGCGGACCGCTTCCGCGAGCGCGGCAGGCGACGCCGCCTCCGGGTCGACGATGACGGTCGCCTTCTCCGTCGCAAGGTTGACGATCGCCCGCTCGACACCGGGGCTATGAGCGAGGGCGCGCTCGACCGCCGCAACGCACCCGGCGCAGGTCATCCCCGTGACCGGCAGATCGAGCCGTTGCCGTGAGGCCGTGGCCACGAGGCCACTGTATCAGTGGCGGGATGACGCGGCGGCGAGGGCGGGAGCCGGGGCGAGCCACGCGTCCCGCAGCGCGATCTGCTCGGCCGTAGCACCTTCGCGCGAGACGATCGTGGCCACGTCCGCGGGGGGCTCCGCGAGCGTGATGGGGATCTCGATCAGCTCGTCGCGGCGGAAGACGGCGAGCTTCGCCACGGCGCCGGCGGATCGCTCGGAGAGCCGGGGCGCGAAGCGCGTCTCGTCGACCCGTTGGCCGTCGATGGCGACGATCTCGTCGCCGGCGTAGAGACCCGCGGCGGCGGCGGGGCCGTCCGCCCGCACCGAGGAGACGAAGAGACGATGTCCCTCGGCGCGCGTCGCCACCCCGATCCACGCGCCACGCTCCGCCTCGGTGCCGCCGCGGCGGCTCCAGCCGAGCTTCAGGCCGGCCGCGCCCAGGATCTCGTCGTAGTCGAGCTCCGTCGTGCCGGCGACGTAGCGCTCGAAGAACCTGCGGAAGACGCCGTCGCGCTCGCCGGCGACCTTTTCGACCGCGGCCTGGAACCCTTCGGGCTCGTCGAACCCCGCATCGTCGAGCGTCGCTTGCTTCGCGAGGTGGCGGATGACGTCGTCGAGCGCGAGCTTGCGCGCGGTCGCGGCGCGGATCGTGAGATCGAGCAGCATCGCGACGATCGAGCCCTTGAGGTAGTACGAGATGCTCGAGTTCGTGCTGTTCTCGTCCGGACGATACAGCTTGATCCAGGCGTCGAAGCTCGACTGCTCGAGCGACTGGTGCGCGCGGCCCGGCTGCGCGTGAAGCGTCGCGATCTCCTCCGCGACGCGCTCGAGGAATCGCTCCTTCGGGTAGATCTTCGCCGCGAGGAGGAATCGCTTCTCGTAGTAGGTCGTGATCCCTTCCATCGTCCAGAGCTGGCGCGTGTGGTTCTCGCGCCGGTAGTCGAACGGCCCGAGCGGCTGCGGGCGCACGCGCTTGACGTTCCAGACATGGAACAGCTCGTGGCTCACGAGCTCGAGGAACCGCTCGTACGAGGCGCGCGGCCGGAAGCCGAAGCGGTCGGCGAGGAAGACGGCGCTGTTGCGGTGCTCGAGGCCGCCCCGCCCGGCGGCGAGGTGATGGATGAACGTGTAGTGCTTGTAGGGGAGGCCGCCGAAGAAGCTCTTCTGCGCCGTGACGATCGCCTTCGTGTCCTCGACGAGGCGCCCTTCGTCCTCGTTCCCGCGTCCCCAGATCGCGATCCGATGCTGGACGCCGTCGACGTCGAAGGTGAGCAGCCGGTGCGTTCCGCACTCGACCGGGCAGTCGACCAGCTCGTCGTAGTCCCTCGCGCGGAAACGGAAGATGCCGTTCCCGCCCCCCATGGCCTCGAGCCCCGTCGCGACCTGCCACTTCGGCGGCGCTTGGATCTCGAGCGTGATCGCGTCGCCGGTGCGTCCCGGGACGAACATGAAGAGGCCCGCGCCGTTCCCGAACCCGTGCGTGCCGTCGAGATGGCACGTTCGCACGGTGAGATCGTGCGCGAAGACCTTGTAGGTGATCTTGGTGCGCCCGTGGAGCAGCGTCTCGACGCGCCACGCGTCCTTCGCCGTCTTCTCCCAGCGCGCGGCGTGACCGTCGGTCTCCGCCGAGAACTCCTGCACGTGCCGTGCGTACTCGCGGATCATGTACGAGCCCGGCGTCCACGACGGCATGACGAGATCGAGGCGTGGCTCGCTCCACCCGTCGATCGTGATCGTGACCTCGAAGAGGTGGCTGTGCGGGCGCGGCATGGCGAGCACGTACCCGATGCGGGGACCGTTCAAGGGGCGCCCTCCGGGGCGACGGCCGTCGCCTCGATCTCGACCAGAAGCTCGGGACGCACGAGAGATGCCACTTGGACGAGCGTCGATGCCGGCCTCACATCGCGAAAAACCTCGCCGTGCGCCCTTCCGACCTCTTCCCAGCGCGCGATGTCGGTAACGAACATGCGGGTCCGGATGACGTCTCCGAAACCGGCGCCGGCCTCGGCGAGCGCCTTCCCGATCTTTTCCAGGACGTACTGGGCCTGCCGGTAAGGATCGTTCAAGCCGACGACGTCGCCCTTCTCGTCGACCGCCGCCGTCCCCGCGACCTCGATCAGGTTCCCGACGCGCACCGCGCGCGAGTAGCCGACCGTCTTTTCCCACGAGACGCCGGACGAGACGTTGCGCCGGCTCATCGCGCGGCCGCCTTACGCCGGACGATCGGCCGCGACTTCGATCGCCGCGCGACCTCGCGGAACCCGGCTTGCTCGAACGCGGAGAACAGCCCGGTGTGAACGAAAGCGCCCGGCTGCGGCTTGTTCGCGTCGGTGGGATAGCCCTCGAGCAAGCGACCTCCTTGCCGGCCCACCCACCGCGCGGCTTCTTTCAGCAACGCGACCGACACCCCACGTTTGCGCCAGTCGCGCCTCACGAAGAAGCACGTCACCGACCATACAGGCTTCTCATCGACCGGGGCAAGGATCTTCGACCGCGCGAGCCTGGAAAAATTCTCCCGCGGCTCGACGGCGCACCAGCCGATCGCCTCGTCGCCCGCGTACGCGAGCAACCCCGGCGGCGGCCCCTTCGCCACGCGCGCCTTCATCATCTTCTTCGTCGTCTCGCCCTTCTTCGCCTGCCACTCCGACTGGCCCATGTGCCACCAGAGGCACCAGCAGCCGGCGCACGCGCCGTTCGCGCCGAAGAGCGTCTCGAAGTCCCGCCAGCGGTCGGGGGTGAGGGGATGGATTGCGAGGGTCTTCATTGACTACGAAAGTCCACGCGGACGGTCAAGTACACGGCGACCGGTTTGCCGTATTGCATCGCGGGCTGGTAGATCCACTGGAGAACCGCCTTCGTCGCCGGCTCGATGAACGCGGGAGCCGTGGCTGAGAGCGGGACGCAGGATTCGACTCGTCCACACACATTGATGTGACACTGCAAAACGGCGCTGCCCGGCCCTCGCCGGACCAGGTCGCCGGAGAACTCCGGCTCGACCTTGCGCACGTTCGCCGGAAGCTGAACCTCGGCGTTCCGGTCCTCGGACGGCGATGGCTCCTCTTTCGGAGGCTCGCACCTCAGGGCGGCGTCAATCAGATCCTGTGTGGATCGGAAAGTCACATCGGTCGTCCACCACACTGCGACCGGAACGCCGTTGCGAGTTGCGGGGGCGTAGTGACGCGATGACATCAACTCACGCGCGACGCGCTCGAGGCTCGATCTCGAGCTGTCGACGATGATCATCTTCCTGATCTCGCCCTGGGTGTCGACGAGAAGCTTCAGAGTCACCGTGCCGGAAGGAGTGTCGGGTCGCGTCGCGTGACTCTCCGAGCGCAAGGTAGGCGGTTCGATGCCCGGCCCGACCGTGACCGCCTCGCGCTCGAGCGCCTTGAGCTCGGCGGTCTTGGCGAACGAGGGGACGAGTGAAGCCGTCACCGCGACGAATGCCAACGCAGTCGCTGTATTGAAGATCGAACGCATGGCCGGAGAGTAACGGGCGGAACTCATAATTCAAAGGTGATCGTCAACGTGAAGTAGACCGGAATCGGCTTGCCTCCGCGATGGGCCGGACGATAGAGGCGCTCGCGCGCCGCGGTGATCGCGGGGTCGACGTACTCGTTTCCCGACGATGCCAGAACCTTGCAGTCATCGACTTGGCCGCAAGCATCGATGACACAGGCGAGTTTCGCGAAGCCGTCCCCACGCTTGCGAATCGCCGTAGTGGTCGGCGGGGCGGCGTCGCGGATGAGGATCGGCAGCGTGATCGATGCATCGCCCGCCGGATCGACGGGGGCGCTCGTCTCGATCTTCGAAGGATCGCACGCGAGGATCGACGCGAACTCCGCCTCCGCCGAAACGAAGGTTACGGTCTCGGTCCACCAGACGGCGACGGGTGAGGCATCGCGCATCGCCGGTTGGAACTTCGCGCCGCTGAGCAGCTCGCGCGCGCGGCTCTTCAGGCGAGCATCGGTCGACGTCAGGATCTTGACCTTGCGAACGACACCGTCGGCGTCGAGAAGCAGGCGCGCGGTCACGGTGCCGGTCAAGTCCGACGGAACGGCGTCGAACGGTATCGTCATCGTCCGGCCGGGCTTCGGCGGCTCGATTCCCGGCCCCACCTCGATCGCTTCCTTGTCGACGCGCGACGCGACGGCGACCCCCGGAATGAGAGCAAGCGACAGGGCGAGCGCGACTCTCAATCGAACCACTTGTCCCTCCCCACGATGCGATCGACGACGCCGGCCGGTAGGAAGTGAACGAGCTTCGTGAACGCCGCCATCGGCCACGGGAAGTCATAGACGCGGCGCTTGGCGCGGATCGAGTGAGGGGTCATCGAACTTTGAAATCCACACGGATGGTGAAGTAGACCGCGATCGGTTTCCCGTCCTGCGTGGCGGGACGATAGAGCCACTGGAGCACGGCGTGCTCGGCCGCCTCGGTGTAATCGGGACCCGATGACTGGACGGCCTTGCAGTCCTTCACGCGCCCGCATCGATCGATGATGCACTGGAGGTTGGCGTAGCCGTTGCCCAGACGGCGGATCTTGCTCGACATCAGGGGGGCGACGCTGCGTACCCGAGTCGGGAGCTCCGTCGCCCCGTTCGGCTCCGACGGGACCGCATCATCAATGCTGTCCGGATCACATTTCAGCGTGGCCTCGATCTGCGGTTCGGCCGGGAGAAATTGCAACCGGATCGTCCACCAAACGGCCACCGGCTTCCCGTCCTTCTTCGCCGGATCGTAGTGACGCGAGAACATGACGTCGCGCGCGAGGTCTTCGAGGCTCGCGTCCGATGCCTCGACGATCGTCACCCTGCGAACCTCTCCGCTAGCGTCGACGAGCGCCTTGACGGTGACCGTGCCCGAAACTTTTTCCGGCTGTGGCCGTTGCGACTCCATTCGAAGTGTCGGGGGGTCGATGCCGGGGCCGACGGCGATTGCCTCACGCTCGATCGCCTCGACATCCACTGGATCGGCGAACGTCGGCGCCAACACCAAGAACGCTGCGAATGCGCACGAGACGACTCTCAATCGAACCACCTGTCCCTCCCCACGATGCGATCGACGAGTCCCGCCGGCAGGAAGTGGACGAGCTTCGTGAACGCCGCCATCGGCAGCGGGAAGTTGTATACCCGACGTCGGTTTCGGATCGCGCGGAGGATGCGGCGCGCGGCCTCGTCGGACTCCAATAGGAACGGCATCGGGTGCGTGTTCTTCGATGTCATCGGCGTGCGGATGAAGCCGGGGCAGATCGTGGTGACGAACACTCCGCGCGGACGCACTTCCGCGCGCACACCTTCGAGGAACGAGTTCAGCGCGGCCTTGCTGGCGCCGTACGCCTGAGTCTCGGGAAGGCCTCGATAGGCGGCCAGGCTCGAGATGCCGACGATGTGCCCGGCGCCGCGACTGATCATTCCGGGGAGCACCGCTTCGACCGCGTAGACCGCACCCAAGAGGTTGGTCCTGATCGTGTCTTCGAATGCCGCCGCGTCGAACTCCTTCAAGGGCATCGCTTGCCCGATGCCGGCGTTCGCGATCAGGAGATCGATCGGCCCCAGATCGCGCTCGGCCTGGGCGGCGGCCGCGTGCACGGCGCAACGGTCGCGCACGTCCGCGACGAGGGGAAGCGCGGTCCCGCCGTGGTCGCGGATCTCCGCCACGAGCCCATCGAGCAGGTCGCCGCGGCGGGCGACGCAGGCGACCTTCGTGCCTTGGTCGGCGAGCTGGCGGGCGAGCGACCGGCCAATGCCGCTCGAGGCGCCGGTGACGAGTGCGACGGCGTAGGTCACTAGCGGAAGCGGATGTCGATGCGGAACGTATAGAACACGGCGACCGCCTCGCCATGGCGTCGCGCGGGGCTGAACAGCGCTCGGCCGGCCGCCGACCGCGCGGCTTCCTCGTATTCGGGTCCGGAGCTGTTCAAAGCGTCGCAATCGTGCACGTGACCGCAAGTATCGACGACACATTGGAGAGTGACCGATCCGGGTTTCCGGTGCATCGCGGCCGTTGTCTCCACGATTGCAGGTCGGACGGCCACAGGAACCTCCACGTCGGTCATGTCGGTCAGCGGCTGACCCGGCGGAATCGCTTCATGGCACGCCTCGATCGATTCCAGCTCATCCGACTCCGACTTGAATCGCAGCGTCTCCTTCCACCACACGGCGACGGGGTGCCCGTCACGACGCGCGGGCTCGAACTTGCGAGAGGTCATCATCTGTTGGGCCAATGCAGCGAGGCGAGGATCCGAGGCTTCGACGATCTCCACCTTTTCGACGTCGCCATCGACTCCGATCAACGCGCGCACGACGGCGGCACCGGCAGTCGCAGCGAAGAGCTTCGCGGGGAGGTAGGAACCCATCGCAGGTTTCGGCGGGTCGACTCCCGGCCCGACCTCGATCGGCTCGTTCTCCGGCTTCGGCTGGCCGCCGCCTGCGATGGCCGGGCCGGCGATCAGCAGCAGTCCCAGGAGCAGAATGGTCGGTCGCGGCATGGAACCCTCAGCGTGGAGTCATCTTAACGGTAGGGAAACCCCGGTGGGCGGAAACGTGGCGGTACGTGAGCGCCGCGCCCACAATCCGTTTCGAGGGGGCTCGTTGGAGGTCTCCCATGAGACACCGAGCCTTGCTCCCGGACAGGGACAACTCCAAGACGACGTCCCTCGTGTCCGACAGGGTCGGCGACCGCTTCTACCTCAGGGAGATCTGGGGAGTGGAGAACAGCGGCCGCGAAGTGAAGCGCGCCGGAGATAGCGAGCGACAACACCTCGCCGCGAGCGAGGTCGTGATCAGGCTAGATCAGAAGCGCGCGGGCTGACCCTTCGAGATCAAGATGCCGGAACGGTTCTCTTCGCCGCCAGCACCGCGGCGGTGAAGAGGCCGCCGATCGCTCCCACGCTGAAGAGCCCGGCGAGGCGCACGACGTCGCCGGGACTGTCCAGGCTCACGAGGTCCAGGAGCGGCCGCGCGAGATCGAACGGCAGCGGAGGCGTCGCACGCATTCCCTTCAACGCGCCGAGCACGGCCGTCATCAGCGTCGCGCCGAGAAAGACGGCGACCCCTGCGCCGACGCCCGCGAACGTCAGCGCGCGCGTGGTGATGGGCTCGGCGCCCCCACGCGCCTCGGCCTGCAGGTCGGGCTCGGCGCCGCCGAGAGGGGCGAAGCGTCTCAGGAGCAGCAGACCGGGGATCCCGGCGGCGACGGAGAGCCAGAAGTACGCCACCCAGCCGACGGCGTCGACGACGATGCCGCAGATCGGGCCGGAGATGATGCGAGGAAGAGCGAAGAGGCTCGACATCAGCGAGTACTGGGTTGCGGAGAAGCGTTTCGACGTGAGGCGCAGCAGCAGAACCGAGAATGCCCCGGTGCCCATCCCCGAAGCGAGGGTCTCGAGCCCCGTCGCCGAGAGCATGAGGATGCGATTCGGAGCGCTCATCGCGACCGCGACGTAGCCGATGTTGACGAGCGATTGGATGATGCCGAAGATCCAGAGGGCGCGGCCGACACCGACGGCGGTCGTCAGCACGCCCCCGAAGAGGGCGCCGACCGCCGTCGAGGCCCAGGTGACGAGGCCCAGGACGACGCCGCGGTCGATCTCGTTGTAGCCCATGTCGTGGAGGAACGGCCGGAGGAGCGCGTTCGCCATGACGTCGGAGAGCTTGTAGCAGAGAACGAAGCCGAGGATCTGGAGCGCGAGTGGGCGCGAGAGGAAGCCGACGAACGGCTGCCACACCGCCTCCCGCAGCGTTCGCGGGGGCGCCGCCGGCTCCTCCGGCTTCGGCGCGAACGAGGTCGCCACGATGAGGACGAGGAACAGGACCGCGATGACGACGAGGACGAGCGGCCACGACGTCCACGCGGCGAAGGTGATCGCGAAGGCGCCGGCGAGGCGCATCGCCATGAAGTAAGACGCGGTCCGGAAGCCGGCGGCGACGCCTTGCTCCTCGGGGCGCAGGACGTCGACGGCGTACGCGTCGACCGCGATGTCCTGGGTCGCGGCGGCGAAGGCGATGGCGAGCGCGAGGGCGCCGATGACGAAGGGCGCGTCCGGGTGGCGTGCGACACCCGCGAGCGCGAGCGTCGTCGCGAAGAGCCCGACCTGCGCGATCGCGGCCCAGCCGCGGCGCCGGCCGAGGAACGGGGGAACGTACCGGTCGAGGAGAGGCGCCCACAGCACCTTGAACGACCACGGCGCCTGCGCGAGCGTGATGAGTCCGACGACCTTGAGGTCGACGCCGATCGACCGCATCCAGTCGGGGATCGCGACGTAGACGAGCCCCAGGGGGAGACCCGAGGCGAAGGACATGACCGCGACGGAGGCGGTCCGCCACGACCGCATCGCCAGGACGATCGCGCGGAGACCTTTCGCCGGCGGGGACGCGCCCGTCAATCCGCCGCCACGATCTCGACGGCGTTCCCGGCAGGGTCTTCGATGTACGTCGACCGCGTGCCGTCGCGATGCGTCTTGAGCGGCCCGAACGAGGCCGCATCGGGGCTCGTGAACCCGAGATGCGGCGGGTGCTGCTCGGGAACGACGAGCGCGAGACGCGCGTTCGCGAAGTCGAGATAGGCCCAGGTGTCGTCTTGATAGGCGACGGTGCAGCGGAAGGTCTTCGTGTACCAGGCGACCGCTTCGGCGATGTTCTTCACCGAGACCGCGACATGATCGATGCGATCGAGATCGCTCACGACCCCATCGTAGGTTCGCGACCCGCGGCATTCAAGCCGGACTTGCCGATCTCACCGCGGGACGGGTAGCCTCCCCGCGGAGGATCCCGCATGATCGCGACCGCTCTCGCCCTCTTCGTCTTGGCGGCCGATGCACCTCCGGCCGCCGATCACGCCATGCCGGCCCCGGCCGCCGATGCGACCAAACCGGTGCCTCTCTTCACCGACCTCGGGACGTTCCACCGGCCGATCTCGTCGAAGAACGCCGCGGCGCAGAAGTACTTCGACCAGGGGATGCGCCTGCTCTACGGGTTCAACCACGACGAGGCGGAGCGGGCGTTCCGCGAGGCGGCGCGCCTCGACCCGTCGTGCGCGATCTGCTGGTGGGGAGTCGCGATCGTCCTCGGGCCGAACATCAATCTTCCGATCGATCCGGATCGGAACGCGAAAGCGGTCGAGGCGGTCGTGAAGGCGAAGGGGCTTGCGGTGAAGGCGAGTCCGGTCGAGCGCGAGCTGATCCTCGCCCTCATGAACCGGTACACCGCCGATCCGAGCGCCGACCGGGCCAAGCTCGACCAGGCGTACGCCGATGCGATGCGTGCGGTGCACGCGAAGTTCCCGAAGGACGACGACGTCGCCGTCCTCTTCGCCGAGTCGATGATGGATCTCCGGCCCTGGCACTTCTGGGACCTCGACGGGAAGCCGGCGGAGGGGACGCTCGAGATCGTTGCGACGCTCGAAGAGGTGCTCAAACGAAGTCCCGATCACCCGGGCGCGAACCACTATTACATCCACGCCACCGAGGCTTCCCCGAACCCGGGCCGCGCCACGGCTTCGGCGAAACGTCTGGAGACGCTCATCCCGGGCGCGGGCCATCTCGTGCACATGCCCGCGCACGTCTACATGAGGACGGGTGACTATGCCGGGGCCAGCCGGGCGAACGCGATCGGCGCGAAGGTCGATGAGAAATACATCCAGACCAACAAAGTCGAAGGGATCTACCCCCTGATGTACTACGGCCACAACTTGCAGTTCCTCGCGGTCTCCGCAGGCATGGAGGGGAACGCGAAGGTGTCGCTCGACGCGGCCCGCCGGATGGGAGCCCTCGTCGCGCCGGTCGAGAAGGACATCCCGATGGTCGAGTTCGTGGTCCACCTTCCGTTCTGCATGCCGCTCCGTTTCGGCCGGTGGGACGAAGCCCTCGCGGTCGGCCCGCCGCTGCCCGAGCTGCCGACGGCAACCGCGCTCTGGCACTGGGCGCGCGCCTACGCGCTGTATTCCCAGAAGAAGAACGAGGAGGCGGCGAAGGAGAAGACGGCGTTCGAGGCGGCGCGGGCCGCGGTGCCGCCCGATGCCATGATGAACCTCAACACCAGCAAGAGCGTTCTCGACGTCGCCACGGCGATGCTCGACGCGCGCATCGCTTCGTTGCGCGGCGACGCCGATGCCGCGATCGCCGCTTGGACGAAGGCGGTCAACGTCCAGGACGAGATGGCCTACGACGAGCCGCCGATCTGGTACTACCCGGTCCGAGAGTCCCTGGGCGGCGAGCTGCTCCGGGCGGGGAAGAACGCCGAGGCGGAAGCGGTCTTCCGGAAAGACCTCGAGAAGAACCCGAGCAACGGACGCTCGCTCTTCGGGCTCGCCGAGTCGCTGAAGCGCCAGAAGAAGGACGCCGAGGCCGCCGCTGCGGCCACCCAGTTCAAGCAGGCGTGGCGCGGCGCCGACGTCACGCTCACCGTCGCGGAGCTCTGATGGACACCTACTACTGTCCTCACGACCTGTCGAAATTCGCGGAGATGGGAAAGAACCGGCCCGAGCTGTGGGCCAAGTACATGGAGTACTACAGCGCCGTCTTCGCGGACGGCGCGCTCACCGAGCGCGAGAAGGCGCTCATCGCGCTCGGCGTCGCCCACAGCGTCCAGTGCCCGTACTGCATCGACGCCTACACGAACGCGTGCCTCGAGAAGGGGGCCGACCTCGACCAGATGACCGAGGCGGTCCACGTGGCGAACGCGATCCGCGGCGGCTCGTCGCTCGTCCACGGCGTGCAGATGCGCAACATCGCCGAGAAGGTCGGGATGTAGCGCGTGCCCTCGCTCCTGTCGGTCCGGCATCCGCTCGCGAGCCCTACCGAGCAGCTTCGAACGCTCGCGCGGACCGGAGCGCCCGCGTTCGACGCGGTGCTCGAGAGCCGGGGCGTCGCGCCGCTCGAGACGAGGGCGATCGAGGTGCTCCAGGTCAACGTCGGGAAGCTCTGCAACCAGACCTGCGGCCATTGCCATGTCGACGCCGGACCCGACCGGCGCGAGTCGATGACGCACGAGACCGCGGAGCAGGTCGTCGAGCTCCTGACCCGGCATCCGATCCCGACGCTCGACATCACCGGCGGCGCGCCCGAGCTCAGCCCCGAGTTCCGGTTCCTGGTCGAGGCCGGGCGGCGCCTCGGCCGGCGCGTCATCGACCGCTGCAACCTCACGGTCCTGCTCCTCCCGTCCCAGGACGGCCTCGTTCCGTTCCTCGCCGAACACCGTGTGGACATCGTCGCGTCCCTCCCGTCGTTCCGCGCGAGCGGCACCGACACGCAGCGCGGCGAAGGGGTGTTCGCCAAGAGCGTCGCCGCGCTCCGCAGGCTGAACGACGCCGGCTACGGCACAGGGCGCGGTCTCGTCGTGGACCTCGTCCACAACCCGGTCGGGGCGTTCCTGCCGGGGACCCAGGCGTCGCTCGAGCGGGACTACCGGCGTGAGCTCCGGGACCGTCACGGTGTCGTGTTCGATCGCCTCCTGACCATCGCCAACATGCCGATCAGCCGGTTCCTGGAGTTCCTCGAGCGGACGGCGAACACGGGCCGCTACATGGACCTCCTCCTCCGGACGTTCAACCCCGCGGCCGCCGCCGGGGTCATGTGCCGGACGCACCTGTCGGTCGGCTGGGACGGCGCCCTTTACGACTGCGATTTCAATCAGATGCTCGAATTGCCGGTGGACCCCGGCGGGCCGGCCACCCTGCGCGCCCTCCTCGAAAGGGGCGGTCTCAGCCGTCGCGTGCGCACCGACCGGCACTGCCTGGGGTGCACCGCCGGAGCCGGCTCGAGCTGCGGGGGAGCGCTCGAATAGCCACCGGACCGTCACAGTCCGGGTGTTGGCCTCCGGGGGGGCCTTGCGTTACCATGCGCCGCTCTCTTGTCCTATCGAGAAGGGTGGCCACGGGTCAATATGGGATGCGGAGTTCACGCAGCACACGCCTGGTCGCTCGCTGGCGGGCGGCGCTGGCTGCCCGGAAGATGCACACCATAAAGGGAGCTTGCATGACGACGTCTCGCGGGTGGCTGGCCTGCACGGTCGCGGCCACGGTCCTGGTGGCCGCCTCGGCCTGTTCCAACATGACGGAGCACAAGCTCCAGAAGGAAGCGAACGCTCTCTTCACCGCGCAGAAGTACGACGAGGCAATCCTCAAGTACCAGGAGATCGTCAAGATCAACCCGTCGAACTGGGACGCCAACTACGACATGGCGATTTCCTACCTCGCGCTCTACCACCCGGGCTCCGAGCACCCCAAGGACAAGGAATACGCCGAGAAGGGGCTCGCCGCGTTCGAGAAGACCCTCACGCTCACCCCTCCGTCGACGGAGGTCCTCGAGAAGACCGAGAAGTACTACCTGAGCTTCCTCGACTCGGCGGGCGAGAAGGACAAGGCGATCGCCTATCTCGTCAAGCAGCTCGAGAAGCGCCCGAACGATCTCGTGCTCATCAATCAGATCGCGACGATGTATCAGAAGAACGGCGACTTCACGAAGGCGCTCGAGTACTTCGAGAAGCGCGCCAACATGGACTCGACAAACAAGGAAGCCTGGTACACGCTCGGCGTCAACTGCTGGGCGCGGTCGTACCACGGCGGCCTCGCCGTCTCGCAAGAAGAGCGCGAGCAGGTCGTCGACAAGGGCATCCAGGCGCTCGACAAGGCGCTCGCGATCGACCCGAACTATTTCGACGCGCTCTCCTACATCAACCTGATCTACCGTGAGAAAGCCAAGGCCCTGGCCGCCGTCGGCAAGAACGCCGAGGCCGGCCAGGCGTACGCCAAGGCCGACGAGTATCAGAAGAAGGCGCTCGACATCCGGAAGCAGCAAGCGGCCAAGCCGAAGGCCAGCTAGCTCCCTGAGGCCCTGAGGATCTCGCGATGTTCGACTCGATGCTCGAGAGCACCACCGCGAAGGATGCGGGACACAACAAGTGGTCCCTCCCGATTGCGATCGGCGCCCACGTTCTCGTCATCGGTTTGATCGTCGGCGTCTCGTACTGGATCGTTCAGGCGGTTCAGGACCCCGATCTCGCGATCTCGTTCATCGGGGCCGCGCCTCCGCCTCCACCGCCGCCTCCGCCTCCTCCGCCCGCCGGCTCGTCGAAGCCGAAGACGGAGAAGGTGGAGATCAAGCCGCAAGAGGTCGTCCAGCCGACCATCACGCCGGAGATCGTCCCGAAGGCGCCCGAAGCGCCGGCCGATGAGGGTGTCGAGGGCGGCGTCGAGGGCGGCGTGCCCGGCGGCGTGCCCGGCGGTGTCGTGGGCGGCGTGCCCGGCGGTGTCGTGGGCGGCGTCGAGGGCGGCACCGGCGACGAGCCGATCCTGCCGACCGGCGACGTCATCCTCCCGGTCATCATCAAGGACGTGCAGCCGACCTACCCCGACGTCGCGCGCCGCGCGCGCATCGAGGGCAAGGTGACCATCCAGGCGGTCATCGACAAGGAAGGGAACGTCGGCGAGGTGACGGTGCTCGCTTCGTCGAACCCGATGTTCAACGATGCCGCCATCGAGGCGGTCAAGCAGCGAAAGTACAAGCCGGCCCTCCAGAGCGGTAAGCCGGTCGCCATTTACTTCACCATTCGCGTCGATTTCCGGTTGCGCTAGCGACACGCGCGTCACAAAGGATCCAAGGAGCCAATAGATGAATCCCATTCAGATGTTCATCGATGCGAGCTGGGTCGGCAAGGCCGTCATCTTCATCTTGATCATCCTGTCGGTCTACTCGATCGCCGTCATGATCGACAAGTTCCGCAGCTACAAGGCGGCGCGGAAGGAGTCGCTCGAGTTCCTTCCCCACTTCGTGAGGAACCTCAAGGACAACAACTTCGCCGGCGCTCTCGAGTCCGCGCGGAAGTACAAGAGGTCCCACATCGCGAAGGTCGTATCGGCGGGACTCATCGAGTACGACAACGACAAGGCCGAGCTGCACGACAGCCACGATCTCGTCGGCGCCGTCGGCCGTGCGCTCGATCGCGCCGTGTCGCTGACCGCCGCCGAGATGAAGAAGGGGACGGGCGGCCTGGCGACCATCGGCTCGGCGGCGCCGTTCATCGGCCTCTTCGGCACGGTCGTCGGCATCATCAACGCGTTCACCGGCATCGCGGCGTCCGGCTCGGGCGGTCTCGCGACGGTGTCGGCCGGTATCTCGGAAGCGCTCATCACGACGGCGTTCGGCATCTTCGTCGCCGTCCCCGCGGTCATGGCGTTCAACTACTTCACGACGCGCCTCGAGCGGTTCCAGATCGAGATGTCGAACTCCTCGGCCGAGCTTCTCGACTTCTTCCTGAAGAAGCACGAGGCGGCGAGTGCAAAGCGTTAAGGTCGAAAGCGTCAACTCGGCGATCAACGTCACGCCGCTCGTCGACGTGATGCTGGTGATGCTGATCATCTTCATGGTCGTGACGCCCATGCTCACGAAGGGCCCGCCCGTGCAGGTGCCCAAGGCGTCGAATCCTCCGACGAAGCCCGAGGAGAAGACCCAGATCCTCATCTCGGTCTCGAAGGACAAGCAGATCTTCGTCGACAAGGAGCCGCTGGCGAGCCCGCAGGCGTTCGCCGACCGCCTCACCGAGGAGTATCAGCGCAACAAGAACGCCTCGATCGTGATCAAGGGCGACGCGCGGCTGGAGTACGGCGAGGTCAAGAAGGCGATGCTCAAGGTGAAGGAGACCGGATTCGAGCAGGTCGGTCTCATCACGTTGAAGCAAGAGTAGCCGAGCGGGAAGAGGAGAGATTCCATGGCCATGACAGCCGGCGGCGGGGGCGGACTCAACGCCGACATCAACGTCACGCCGCTCATCGACGTCCTGCTCGTGCTCCTGATCATCTTCATGGCGGTCGTCCCGCTCTCGCAGCGCGGCTACGACATCGAGATCCCGAAGGAATCGACGGAGCCCGTCGTTCCGAACGCCGACAATCCGCCCGTCATCCTCGCCATCAACGCCGAGGCCTGCCCCTCGATCGCGACCGTCCTGAACTCCAAGGATTTGCCCCCCGGGTGCCGCGTTTACCTCAACAAGGAAGAAGTCGACGTCTCGCAGCTCCCGACCCGCATCACCGAGACGTTCAAGAACCGGAAGCAGATCGACAAGATCCTCTTCCTCGCCGCCGAGGAGAAGCTGAACTACGAGGCCGTCATCCGCATCGTGGACATGGCCAAGAAGGGCGACGAGAATCTCAAGATCGGGATCGTGAGCGACGAGCGCCTCGCGCGTCCGATGTCGCTGCCGCAGTAGTTCACAGTCGACAGTTCACAGTTTCACAGTTCTGAACTGTTGACTGTCAACTGTTGACTGTCGACTTCCGGTGCCGTAGCCACTCCACCACCAGCGGCAACACCGACACGACGACGATCCCGAGAATCACGACCGAGAAGTTCTGCTTGACGAACGGGATGTTCCCGAAGAGATAGCCCGCCCCCAGGCAGAGTCCCACCCACGCAAATCCGCCGACGACGTTGTAGGCCGCGAAGCGCAGGTACGGCATCGTTCCGATGCCGGCGACGAACGGCGCGAACGTCCGCACGATCGGAACGAAGCGCGCCAGGAAGATCGTCTTGCCGCCGTGGCGCTCGTAGAAGGCGCGCGTGCGCTCGAGGTACTCGCGTTTCAGGAACCGGATGTTTCCGGTGAATGCGCGCGGCCCGATCAGCTTGCCGATCGAGTAGTTCGTGCCGTCGCCCAGGATCGCCGCGAACGACAGCACCAGGAAGAGAAGCGCGGGCTGGAGCGTGCCTGCGGCGGCGAGGGCCCCGCACGCGAAGAGGAGCGAGTCGCCCGGCAGGATCGGCGTGACGACGACCCCGGTCTCGAGGAAGACGATCGTGAAGAGCACGCCGTACGTCCACGATCCGTGGGCGGTGACGAATTCGCCGAGGTGACGGTCGAGGTGAAGGAAGATGTCGACGAGGTCGTGCAGCACGGCGGCGGGGATTCTACGGGGGTTCTCGGAAACCAAAGTCAAGTTTCTGTAAGAGTCGCCTTTGTGCTAGAACCTGCCCCGGTCCGGACCCGCCCACCCCGGCGGGACGGGGGAAGCGAGGACCGGTCGTGTCGCCTGGATTCGCGGTGGGGGCCCTCAAGCACGTGCTTGTGGGCCGGCCGATCCCATCGCATCTCGCCCATCACGAGCGCTACACCAAGTCGACGGGACTGGCCATCCTGTCCTCGGACGCGCTGTCGTCGGTCGCCTATGCGACGGAGGAAATCCTCCGCACGCTGCTGATCGCGGGCACGTCGGCGCTGTGGTTCGTGACTCCGATCGGCGCCGTCATCGCCGGCCTCATGCTCGTCATCGCGTTCTCCTACCGCCAGACGATCCACTCGTATCCCGGAGGCGGTGGCGCGTACCGCGTGGCGCGGGAGAACATCGGCGTCGTCCCCGGACTCGTCGCGGCGGCGGCGCTGCTCCTGGACTACGTTTTGACCGTCGCCGTGAGCATCGCGGCGGGAGTCGCCGCGATCACGTCGGCGTTCCCCCAATGGCACGACCACACGGTGGTGCTGTCGCTGCTCTTCCTCGTCGGGATCGCCATTGGGAATCTCCGGGGCATACGCGAATCGGGCCGGATCTTCGCGATCCCCACCTACTTCTTCCTCGTGAGCATGGGGATGCTCCTCGTCGTCGGCGCGTACAAGGCGATGACCGGGCAGATCGTGCCGATCGAGGCGACCTCCGGCCTCATCGTGCCCAGGGAGGCCGGCTCGCT
The DNA here is from genome assembly GCA_036275915.1 of Candidatus Polarisedimenticolaceae bacterium. Classification (NCBI taxonomy): domain Bacteria; kingdom Pseudomonadati; phylum Acidobacteriota; class Candidatus Polarisedimenticolia; order Candidatus Polarisedimenticolales; family Candidatus Polarisedimenticolaceae; species Candidatus Polarisedimenticolaceae bacterium. The sequence goes on from DASUCV010000010.1 coordinate 183,409, forward strand.
GACCGTCTTCCTCGTCCTACGGGCGTTCGCGAACGGATGCACCGCGCTCACCGGGATCGAAGCGATCTCCGACGGCGTGCCGGCGTTCAAGCCGCCGGAGGCGAAGAACGCCGCCACCACGCTCCTCGTCATGGCGGCGTGCGCCGTCACGCTCTTCATGGGGGTCACGCTCCTCGCGCATGCCTACGCGATCGTCCCAAAGCACGACGAGACGGTGATCTCGCAGCTCAACCGCGCCATCTTGGGCGGCCGCGGCTCGATCTATTACATGGTGCAGGCCGCGACCACGATGATCCTCGTGCTGGCGGCGAACACCGCGTATTCCGACTTTCCGCGCTTGGCCTCGATCGTCGCGCGCGACAAGTTCCTGCCGCGGCAGTTCGCGAACCAGGGCGACCGGCTCGCGTTCTCGAACGGGATCATCGTGCTGAGCGTGCTCGCGGGCGTCCTTCTCGTGGCGTTCCGCGGCGACACGCACGCCCTCATCCCGCTCTACATGCTCGGCGTGTTCGTCTCGTTCACGCTGTCGCAGGCGGGGATGGTGCTCAAGTGGCGGCGGGAGCGGAAGCCGAACTGGCGCATCGGCGCGTTCATCTCCGGCCTCGGGGCGACGCTCACGTTGATCGTGCTCTGCGTCGTCGCCGCGACGAAGTTCATGGAAGGCGCGTGGATCATCATCGTTCTGATCCCCGTCATCGTCGTGCACTTCCTCTCCACGCACCGCCACTACGAGCGCGTCGCCGAGCAGCTCTCGCTCAAGGGCCTGTCGGTGCCCGAGCGCAAGCACAATACGGTGATCGTGCCGATCGGCGGCGTGCACCGCGCGGTCGTGCAGGCGCTCGAGTACGCGAGGACGCTCTCCGACGACGTGCGCGCGGTCTACGTCGATGTCGATCCCCGCGCGACGCAGGAGATCCGCGAGGAATGGACGCGGTGGGGCAAGGGGGTCCGCCTCGAGATCCTGGCGTCGCCGTTCCGGTCGGTCATGGAGCCGCTCCTCGAGTACATCGAGATCACCAATGAGGAGCGCCCCAACGACTTCGTCACCGTCCTCCTCCCGGAATTCGTGCCGGCGCGATGGTGGCACCATCTGCTCCACAACCAGCGCGCCCTGCTGATCAAGGGTGCGCTCCTCTTCCGCGAGAACATCGTCGTCACGAGCGTGCCGTACCACCTGCACGAGTGAGTCCCAAGACGCTTCACCGGGCCGCGGTGGCGGCGCTCGTGGCGATCTTCGTCGCCTGCGGCTATCTCTCGCTGCGCGGCGATTCGGCGACGTTCGACGAGACCGCGCATCTCGGCGGCGGCGTCTCCTACCTCGAGCGGGGCGATTTCCGGCTGAACCCGGAGCACCCGCCCCTCGCGAAGATGTTGGCCGCGCTCCCGCTCGTCGCGCTCGGACGAGGCGGCGGCGACTACCGCTCGCAGGCGTGGACCGCCGGCTCCGGCGACGAGTGGGTGTTCGGCTTCGAGCTGATTAACGGGCCCATCGCAGAGAGCGCGCGGCGCGACCCGTCCGTCCGTCTCGTCCCCGCGCGGACCGTCATGCTCCTCCTCGGGGTGCTCGTCTGCCTCGTCGTCTACGCGTGGGCGCGCGAGCTGTGGGGGAAGCCCGCGGGACTCCTCGCGCTGGCCCTCGCGGCGACGTGCCCGACGATCCTCGCGCACGCGCGCCTCGTCACGACCGACCTTCCCGGCGCGCTCGGGATGGTCGCGACCGCGTGGCTCCTGTGGCGCTGGACACGCGTGCCGACGTGGGGCCGCGCGCTCGCCACGGGCGCGGCGTTCGCGGCGGCGCTCCTGTTCAAGTTCAACACAGTCCTGCTCGTGCCCGCGATGCTGCCGCTCGTCGCTGCGGCGGTCGTCGTCAAGCGCGTCACGCTTCGCCAGGGGCTCGTCGCGCTCGTCATCGCGGGAGCCGCCGGTTTCGCGGGAGTCTGGGCGGCCTATGGCTTTCGGTACGCCGCTTCGCCGGACCCCTCGTACGCGATGCCCTGGCCGGCGCTCGCGGCGGAAGCGCCCCTGTCTCCCGTCCTCGCCTTCGCACGCGACCACGAGCTTCTCCCCGAGGCGTACGTGTTCGGGCTCGCCTACGCCAAGTCGCAAGCGACGGGGCGCACTGCGTGGCTCGACGGTGAGGAGTCGAACGCCGGCTGGTACCGCTATTTTCCCGAAGCGTTCGCCCTCAAGACGCCGCTCACGTTCATCGCGCTCGTGTTCTGGGTGGTGACTTCAGAGACGAGGCGAAGCCGCGGTCGCAGCTTCGACGGGTGGTCGATCGCGCTCGTGCCGCTCCTCTTCACGGCGTTCGCGATCGGCGCCCGGTTCAACATCGGGCACCGCCACATCGCGCCGGTCTATCCGTTCCTGTGCGTGGCTGCCGGCCCCGCCGCGGCGTGGATCGAAGCGCGCGATCGACGCCGACTGGCGGTCCTCGTTCTCCTCACGGGATGCGCGATCTCGTTCGTCCTCGCGACGCCCGGTTACCTCTCGTATTTCAACGTCCTCGGCGGCGGTGCGCGCGGCGGGTGGAGACACCTCGTCGATTCCAACATCGATTGGGGACAGGACCTTTCACGGCTGAAGCGCTGGATGGATGCGCACGGCGCGAACGAGGTCGATCTGGCGTATTTCGGAACGGCCGACCCGCTCGCCTACGGCATCAGGTCGCGCAAGGTCTTCGCGTTCCTCGATTTCAGGCCCGGCGAGCCCGCGTTGCTGCCCGAGAAGGGCCGGCTCCTGGCGGCGAGCGTCTCGGTCCTCCAAGGGCTCTTCGTCCCGACCGATCGCGCGTTCGCGCTCGACGTCGTCCGGCGCGGATGGGTGACGCGTGCCCGGGCCGAGGATTACCTGGCCGATCGTGAGGCCCGAACGAGCCGCGGCGAGCCCGTGAGGCACGCCGCCGAGTGGATGATCGCGCAGCGCTTGATCACCCAGACCCAGGCGCAGACGATCGAGGACGGTCTACCGGGAGGCTGGCTGTCACGCGCACGCGACCGCTGGACACCGATCGGACGCGCCGGCGACTCGATCCTCATCTACCGCGTCCCGTGAGGACATAGGGACATTCTGCTTTTCTTACACAGAGGGGACAGCTTCCGAAACTCTGTACTTCGAGTTTCGGAA